>JAGYOB010000394.1 GCA_018399515.1 Candidatus Nanopelagicales bacterium | reverse complement strand
CCTCCGGTAGATGCAGCGAGGTCACAGGAGGAACCCTGCCGGAAACGGATCGTCAGGGGCCAGGAAGTACTGCGCCGTGCCCGTCACCCATGCACGCCCGGTGATCGTCGGGATCACCGCGGTGACATCACCCACCGTCGTCTCCTCGATGAGCCGACCGGTGAACGACGTGCCGATGAACGATTCGTTCACGAAGTCGGTATCCAGCGGGAGTTCGCCGCGGGCACGCAGTTGAGCCATCCGAGCTGATGTTCCCGTGCCGCACGGCGACCGGTCGAACCAGCCGGGATGAATCGCCATGGCGTGACGTGACCGCCGCGCATCAGAACCCGGCGCCACAACCTGAACGTGGTGGCACCCGCGGATTTCCGGCTGAGTCGGGTGAACAGGCTCATCGACCTCGTTGATCGCTGACATCATCGCCAGTGAACGACGCAGGATCTCGTCCCCGTTTGCCCGATCGAATTCCACACCGAGTGCTTGCGAATCGACGATCGCATAGAAGTTGCCGCCATAGGCCATGTCATAGGCCACCGATCCGATGCCGGGAACCTCCACCGTGCGATCAAGCGCATGCGCGAATGACGCAACGTTGCGAATCGTTACCGCTTTGGCCGCGCCATCCTCGACGGCGACCTCGGCGATGACGAGTCCGGCCGGAGCGTCCAGGCGGATTGTGGTGACCGGTTCGGTGACCTCGACCATGCCGGTCTCGACGAGCACGGTGGCGACTCCGATGGTGCCGTGCCCGCACATGGGCAGACACCCGGTGACCTCGATGTAGACCACCCCCCAGTCGGCATCGTCTCGGGTGGCCGGTTGCAAGATCGCGCCGCTCATCGAGGCGTGACCGCGGGGCTCGAACATCAGTAGGGTGCGGATGTCATCCATGTGCTCCATGAAATGCAGGCGCTTGGCCATCATGGTGTCACCGGGGATCTCGCCGACACCACCGACGATCACGCGCGTGGGCATGCCCTCGGTGTGCGAATCGACGGCGTGGAACACCCGCTTGGCGCGCATGGCCTAACGGTAACCCTTGGCCAGCGCTGCTTCCGTGGCCGTTCGCACTGCCGCTTCGGTCTCCGGTAGCAGCGGCAGCCGCGGGGGACGGCACGGCCCACCGAAACGTCCGGCGATGTCCATGCTCAACTTGATGGCCTGGACGAATTCGGTCTTGGAATCCCAGCGCAGCAGCGGGTGAAGGTCGCGATACATCGGCACGGCAGTGGCGACATCGCCGGTCATCGCCGCGTCGTACAGGGCTCGCGATGCCTCGGGCAACGCGTTGGGGTAGCCGGCGATCCAACCTTTGGCACCGGCGAGCGCGAGTTCGAATACGACGTCATCAGCACCGATGATCAAGTCCAGGTCCGGGGCGAGTTCGGCGATCTCATAGGCCCGTCGCACGTCGCCGCTGAACTCCTTGACCGCGACGATCAAACCCTCGGCGTGCAGCGCAGCGAGCATCGTCGGGGTCAGGTCGACCTTCGTGTCATACGGGTTGTTGTAGGCCACGATCGACATCCCCGCCTTGGCGACCTCGCGGTAGTGATCAGCGACGATGCGCTCATCAGCTCGGTAGGCGTTCGGGGGCAGCAGCATGACCGCGGCAGCACCGGCCTCGCCGGCCTGCTCGGTCCACCGGCGTGATTCGCCCGAGCCATAGGCCGCGACTCCGGGGACGACGACTCCTCCCACGGCATCAGCTGCAGCCACGGCGGTGGTCACGACGCGAGCGCGCTCATCGTCGGTGAGGGTCTGGTACTCCCCGAGCGAGCCATTGCAGACCACGCCATCGCTGCCGTGCGTGCACAGCCAGGTGACGTGGTCGGCGTAGCGGTCGAAGTCGACCGAACCGTCGGGAGCGAAGGGCAAGGCGGTGGCGGTGAGAATCCCGCGCCAGGGAGTCGTTGTCGTCATAGTGATATATTACATA
>JAGYOB010000393.1 GCA_018399515.1 Candidatus Nanopelagicales bacterium | reverse complement strand
GAACGTTTTGATAAACTTCACAAACTGCTGCTGATTCTTAAGGACAAATCATCCTCGGGCTCTTCGGGCTCGACGATCTCGGAGAACGGCGGGCCCAACGACGCCGGTTCCTTCACCGGCGGCCTGACCGGCGGCGACGAGACGACGTCCGAGCGCGCCGCGATCGCCGTGGCCTACGCGCTCGCCCAGGTCGGCAAGCCCTATAGTTTCGCCGCCTCGCCGCCCAACTCCTGGGACTGCACCAAACTCACCGCCGCCGCCTGGGCGCAAGCCGGCGTCCGGTTGACCCCCTACTCCTATGTGCAAGCCCGCGAAGTCCGCCAGATCTCCACCAATGAACTGCAGCCCGGCGACCTGCTGTTCTTCTTCAAGAACGGCGCCCACCACGCCTCGATGTACATCGGTGGCGGCCAGATCGTCGAAGCCGCCAGCCCCCAAAGCGGGGTCCGGGTCACCGCATTATGGAACGCGTGGAACGTCGCGCACTTCTCCTGGGCGGGCCGGCCGTACTGATCGATCCGGGCCGAAAGCTCCCGCACCTGGACTCGAACCAGGAACCCTTCGATTAACAGTCGAATGCTCTGCCAATTGAGCTATGCGGGATCGAAACGAGGTCACACTCTAGCAACCCTGCCCGATGGGCTAGATCCCGAGGCTGTCGCGCAGATCGGCCAGCGCATTCACCGCGGCCGCCCGCAAACCGGGGTCGTCAGGATCGAGGCCGGGATCGAAAGTGATGCTCCATTCCACAGCCGTGTCACCGTCCGTGCGCCGCCCGACGATCCGGGCGCCTCCCCCTTCGACGAGGTCGACATGCTCACTGATCACGATGCTCGCCGTCACTCGTTCCCGGATGACCTCGGGCAACCGGCCTGCATCGGCCAGCGTCACCCGCCAGCGCCGCGGTGAACCCCCGAGGCGGCCTTCGATGAGAACCTCGGGCTCCTCCCAGGTCGCCCGGTCCACACTCATCCACGCCACGCGGGTCCAACCGGATGCCATGAAATCACCCGACGACGGCAGATAGATCGCTCGGTTCGACGCCAGCACCTGCCCGGAAGGACCCGAGCCCCACGTCAGCAGCCGCTCCCCCGACTCGACCAGATCCTTCGGTAACTTCGGGCGGGCCACTACGCCTCTCCCTGTTCGCGCAGATCCCTGCGGTAGGCCTCGAGACTCATCAACTCAGCGAAGAGCGCATCCCGCTGCGGGGAATTCTCGTCGGCTCGTTGCACCCGCCCGCGCAGATCCTCGATCCGTCGCGAGGCGTCGAATTCCAACAGCCGGGCGATCACCGATGTGATGTAACGGGCGTCCGCCGCGGCGCTCACCGGCATCGGATCCACTGACAGTTCGCGCACCCTCGTGCGCACCTCGTCATCAGGACATACCTGGAGAACCGCCTGGATCCACGGCGCATCGGTCAACTCCGGCCGTGGTCCGCCCGCAGCCATGACCGCTTCGTGCACCGACAGATACGCCGGGTGCGGATACGCGCTCGCCTCGACCGTGGCATACCAGCCGCTGGACAGCCCCGGTTCCTGCAGTGCGCACTTCAACGCCTCACGCTGCACGGAGGTCGCTGGATCATTCGGTGCGGTCTGCCGATTACCTCCCCGGGCCAACGACGGTGCGGCATCCCGGCGCAGCGCACGCGTCACTTCGCCCTCGGCGAGACCGAGCCAGCCGGCCAACCGGCGGGCATACTCCGGCCGCAACGCGGGGTCCTTGATCGAAGCCACGATCGGAGCCGCTTCTCGTAAAGCGTTGATCCGACCCTCGGCAGAATCCAGGTCATACGCACCGAGCACCGAGCGGATCGCGAACTCGAACAGCGGCACCCGATGATCGATCAGGTCGCGCACCGCGCCGTCTCCCTGCTGCAAACGCAGATCGCAAGGGTCGAGTCCGTGTGGCTCGACCGCCACGAACGTCTGCGCCATGAACCGCTGATCATCTCCGAACGCCTTGAGGGCGGCTCGCTGCCCCGCTGCATCACCATCGAAGGTGAACACCACCTCGCCGCGCATCCGGTCGTCGTCCATGAGCAACCGGCGCAAGATCTTGATGTGGTCTCCGCCGAAGGCCGTGCCGCAGGTCGCGACAGCGATCGGCACACCGGCCAGATGACACGCCATCACATCGGTGTATCCCTCGACGATGACAGCCCGCTGGGTCTTGGAAATATCGCGTCGGGCCAGGTCGAGCCCATAGAGAACCTGGCTCTTCTTGTACAGCGGCGTCTCCGGCGTGTTGAGGTACTTCGGGCCATCATCATCATCGAAGAGTTTGCGAGCACCGAAACCGACGACATCACCGGTGAGGTCGCGGATCGGCCAGATCAGCCGACCGCGGAATCGATCGAAGGTACCCCGACTGCCCTGGGACACGACACCGGCGGTGAGCATGTCCGCTTCGGCGAAGCCGGCCCCGCGCAGGTGCTTGATCACCGCATCCCAGGTTCGCGGCGCGTACCCCACTCCGAACATCGCCCACGCATCAGTATCGAAACCACGCGAGGTCAAGAACTCCCGCGCGATCTGGGCCTCAGGCGATGCGAGCTGCTGGGTGAAGAACTCGGCGGCAGAACGGTTCAGCGCCACAAGTCGGGTTCGTTGTCCGGTATCGCGTTGCAGTCCCGCTGTTCCCTCGACGTAGCGCAGCGTCACCCCTGTGCGCCCGGCGAGTTTCTCGATCGCCTCAGTGAAGGACAGGTGGTCGATCTTGGTGAGAAAACTGATGACATCGCCGCCTTCTTGGCAACCGAAGCAGTAGAACATTCCCTTGCTCGGGGTGACGTGGAACGACGGTGACCGCTCATCATGAAAGGGACACAGGCCCTTCAAAGACCCTCCGCCGGCCGGCTTGAGGGCGACGTAATCGCGAACGATGTCATCGATACGAGCTCGCTCGCGCACCAGCGCGACGTCCTCGTCTCGGATACGACCGTTCATAGCCGCGATCCTAGGCGCCCGATGGAGTCGATGCCGGCTTCCATCCCCAGGCTGCTGATGCGGGGAACCCTCATCGGCACGCGCTGATCATCGGCATAGGCGCTGATGCCAGGCGGCAGCGCTGGCATCAGTGAGACTGGCGACCTGGTCGATCACGACACGCAACCGCTGTGCATCCGTGGTGGCCTGGTCGAACTGGGGGGCCAGCCACGCTTCGATATCGCGACCACCGCGCAGCACCAGCGCTGCAACGAGTTCGGCGAGGATCTCCCGCTGGCGGGCGTATTCGATGTCGGCGCCCTGGCGGTTCATCACATAGATCGCGGTCATAGCCTTCAGCGCCGCAACTTCGGCCCGAACATCGTCGGGAACGACCAGGTTCGCGGCATAACGAGTCAATCGCCCACCCGGGTACGCCTCGCGAGTCGCTAACTCGGCAGCCGCGCAGAAGCGACCGATCAACCCCGACGTCGCGGTTTTCAGTGAGACGAGGTCGCGCATGGAGGCATCGAAGGATTCCGGCCACGACTCCCAGGCCAGTAGCCGATCCAATCCCGCGCTGATCGCAGCCGGATCGACTCCGGGCAGATACACCCGATGCGCGACATCCATGATGTTCTCGCGCTCGGTGGCCGACGTGAACATGTCGAGGGTGATCAACCCCGTGTGCAAGGCGTCTTCGAGATCGTGCACTGAATACGCCACATCGTCGGCCCAATCCATAACCTGTTCTTCCAGACAGGTCCGCTCACCTGGCGCCCCGTCGCGCAACCAGGCGAAGACCGGTGCGTCATCGGCGTAGTAGCCGAACTTGGCGATTCCTTCGCGTCGTGGCCACGGATACTTGCAGGACGCGTCCAGGCTCGCTCGGGTCAGATTCAAGCCGGCGCTGTCACCATCTGGGGTGAGCGTTTTGGCCTCCAGACGGGTGAGTACGCGCAATGTCTGCGCGTTGCCCTCGAAACCACCGATCGAATCAGCGATGCGGTTGAGTTCGGTCTCGCCGTTGTGCCCGAAGGGCGGGTGACCCAGATCATGGGCGAGTCCGGCCACGTCGACCAGATCAGGATCGCACCCGAGCGCTGCCCCGAGCTCGCGAGCGATCTGTGCCACCTCGAGGGTGTGCGTCAATCGCGTCCGCGGAAAATCGGCGTATCCGGCCGTCAGCACCTGAGTCTTCGCGGCCAGTCGTCTCAAGCCGGCCGAGTGCAGAACGCGGGCTCGGTCGCGAGCGAAATCACCGCGCGCGGAGTGACCATCTGTGCCGACGATGCGCGCTCGATCATGGTCGGTATAGCCGTCGTCCACCAGGTGATCAGCCACCACTCACCGACAATTCAGCCTCACGAATCAGCACGCAGCCCGCGTCATCCAGCAGTGGTGATTCCAGCCAACCATCCGGCAGACTCGGCGTTCGCTCACCGCCGGT
>JAGYOB010000392.1 GCA_018399515.1 Candidatus Nanopelagicales bacterium | reverse complement strand
TCGAACAACGTGACGCCGACGATCGCTTCGAGATCCTGCAACCCCCGGGTGACGACCGGCTGTGTGATGTGCAGGTTCTCAGCCGCCCGCGCCAGGCTGCCCGAGTCGGCGATGGTGGTCGCCAGGATCAGGTGCCGCAGCTTCAAGCGCCCGTCAAGGAGTCGATGGGACAGGGTGGACATAGCCCCAGCCTAGGGCGCGATATGCCCCCAGGGGCATAGGACTATCGGATTCGGGCAAGGTTCAGGCATGGCGGAGTCCACCCGTCCGGAGGAGAATGACGTCATGACGCCGTCGGGAGCACCCGAATCGAACGCCCGGGTGGTCGCCGGGAAAGCCACCCCCCGGGGGGCCTATCCGCATGTGCGCACCGCAGGCGATCTGGTGTGGGTGTCGGGGACGTCGAGTCGACGTGCTGACGACACCTTCGTCGGTGTCGAGGTGGCCGCTGACGGTTCGGTGAGCTTGGACATCGCAGCGCAGACCCGCGCGGTGATCGACAACATCGCCGATCTGCTCGCCACCGAGGGGCTGGGCTTGCAGCACCTCGTCCAGGTCACCTCCTATCTGGTCGACATGGCTGATTTCACGGAGTACAACGCGGCCTACGCGCAGTTCTTCGATCACACCGGGCCGACCCGAACGACCGTCGCAGTCCGCGAACTACCGCACCCGCACCTGCTCATCGAAATCACCGCCGTCGCCCACCGCGACGCAGCAGGCTGACTTCCAGACCACCTGAAGGGATGCGAAACCCATGAGCGACGACATCACCCGCACGATCGACTTCGATACCTGGGTCGAGACGAACGGACCCGATCTGAAACCACCTGTGGCGAACAAGGAGATGTTCCCAGGCGGCGAGGACTTCATCGTCATGGTGGTCGGTGGCCCCAATGCCCGAACCGATTACCACGTCGACCCTTTCGAGGAGGTCTTCTATCAGGTCAAGGGCACGATGCACGTCGATCTGATGACCCCCGAGGGCCCCGCGACCGTCACGATCGGTCCAGGCGAGATGTGGGTGCTTCCTCGCAACATGCCGCACTCCCCTCAACGACCCGAGGCCGGTTCCATCGGCCTGGTCTTCGAGCGGGTGCGCGAGGAAGGGACACTCGAGAAGTTCCAGTGGTACTGCCCGCAGTGCCACGCGAAAGTCCACGAGGTCGAGTTGCAGGTGCGCGATATCGCAGCCGACCTTCCTCCCGTTTTCGAGGCCTTCTACACCGACGATGCTGCGCGGGTGTGCCCATCCTGCGGGCATCTGCACCCGGGCAAGGGGTGACGTGCCCGTAATCGATATCCACTCCCACAACGTCCCCTGCGGTTGGCCCGACCTGCAAACCGAAACCGGCGGTGACGGTCCTTGGCCGTGGCTTCGTGTGACCAGCGAGCGCGAGGCGATGATCATGATCGGTGACCAGGAATTCCGCGCCATCGACGACCGGTGCTGGAATGCCTCGGCTCGCCTGGCCGATATGGATGCCGATGGTGTCGATATGCAGGTCGTGTCACCGACCCCGGTGTTCTTCTCCTATCACCGATCGGTCGCCGAGTCGTCTCGCATTGCGGCGATCTTCAACGACCTCGCCGCACAGATGTGCGCCGAAGCGCCCGACCGGCTCGTGCCCTTCTGTCAGGTTCCCCTCGCCGACCCCGAAGCCGCCTGTCGCGAACTCGACCGCTGCCTGGCCAACGGGCACGCCGGCGTCGAGATCGGCAACCACGTCGGCGACCGCGATCTCGATGATCCCGGAGTCGTGGAGTTCCTCCAGCATTGCGCGTCAGTGGGCGCCCCGGTGTTCGTGCACCCCTGGGATATGCCCACGACACCACGAACCTCACGCTGGATGGCCCAGTGGTTGATCGGCATGCCCGCCGAGACGCATCTGTCGGTCCTGGCGATGATCCTCGGTGGCGTCTTCGACCAAGTGTCGTCGGATCTGCGAATCTGCTTCGCCCACGGAGGCGGTTCTTTCGCGATGTGGCTGGGCCGCACGGAGAACGCCTGGCATCAACGCCCCGATCTCGTCGGGGTCTCCGAACTTCCGCCTTCTGCGTATCTCGATCGTTTCAGCGTGGACTCCGTCGTCTTCGATGAGCCAGCGCTGCGATTGCTCGTCGAGACAATGGGAGTCGAAAGGGTGATGATGGGATCAGATTTCCCCTACCCCCTCGGTGAACGCCCCGCCGGTTCGGTCGTGCGCGGGTCGACATTCCTCAGTGATGTCGACAAGCAGGCGATTCTCGGCCAGAACGCGATGCGATGGCTCAATGCACCAGCGGGGACAGCACGGATGATTTCGACCGCGACCGGTTCGCCCCAGGAGGCACAGGTATGAGCAGCAACGTCACGATCATCGGTGCTGGATTGACCGGTGCACTGTTGGCCACGATGCTGGGCCGCCGGGGATACACCGTCGACGTGTACGAGCGACGAGCAGACCCGCGGGTGACCGGTGCGGAGCGGGGCCGCAGCATCAACCTGGCGATCTCCACCCGCGGCCTCACCGCTTTGCGTGAGGTCGGCCTAGAAGATGACGTCCTCGCGCGCGGGCTGCTGATGACCGGGCGCATGATCCATACCGTCGATGACGGCCAGGAATTCCAGCCCTATAGCGGTGATGGTCAACGAGGCATCAACTCGATCAGTCGGGGTGAACTCAATGCCGTGCTGCTCGATGCGGCCGAGGCCCTACCGACGGTGAACCTGCACTTCGAGCATCGCCTCAGCGCCCTCGATATCGACGCCAGCACGTTGTCCTTCGTGGGACCCGACGGCCCCGTCGAGGTGTGCGCCGATGCGATCATCGGTTCCGACGGTGCCTTCAGTGTCGTCCGTCGAGCGATGCAGTCTCGAGACGGCTTCGACTACTCCCAGGACTACCTGTCGCATTCCTATCGGGAATTGACTATCCCTGCAGTAGACGGCGACTTCGCTCTCGACCCTTCCGCGCTGCACATCTGGCCGCGCGGGGCCTCGATGATGATCGCCCTACCCAATCTCGACAAATCCTTCACCGCGACGCTGTTCTGGCCGCGCAAGGGACCGGGTTCCTTCGATGAGATCGACACACCCGAGAAGGCGCGCCGATACTTCGATGACAACTACCCCGACGCCTCGGAACTGATGCCCGATCTCGAGGACGACTACCGGCTGAATCCGATCGGCTCGCTCCTCACCGTGCGATGCGCCCCGTGGAATTCCGGTCGCGTCGCGCTCATCGGGGATGCCGCGCACGCCATCTGCCCGTTCTACGGCCAGGGTGCGAATGCGGGATTCGAAGATTGCATCGAACTTGTGCGCCAACTCGACGCCCACGGTGACGACTGGGTGGTGGCACTCGCCGAGTATGCGGCAATCCGCAAGCCGCAAGGAGATGCCATCGCTGATCTGGCGCTGCACAACTTCGTGGAGATGCGCGATTCGGTCAACTCCCCCGGATACAAGGTCGTTCACTCACTCGAGCAGCGGTTGAATCAGCTGTTCGGCGAGAAATACCGGACCCGCTACGACATGGTGTCGTTCTCCACCACGCCCTATGCGGACATTGAGCCCCGGGTACGCAGCCAGCGGCTGACCGTTGGCGCCGTCGCAGCAGGCGCGGTGGCAGCGGTCGCCGGTATCGCCGGTGCCGCGTTCGGCCGCCGCACCTGACAGTAAGTTTGCGCAGGAAA
>JAGYOB010000391.1 GCA_018399515.1 Candidatus Nanopelagicales bacterium | reverse complement strand
CGGGTTTGCGTTCATCGAGATGAATCCGCGCATCCAGGTCGAACACACCGTGACCGAGGAGGTCACCGGGGTCGATCTCGTACTCGCCCAGTTGCAGATCGCCGCCGGTGCGACCCTGGCTGATCTCGGACTGGTTCAACCGACGCAGCGTCCCACGCGTACGGCGATCCAGTGCCGACTCACCACAGAGGATCCGGCCGAGGATTTTCGACCGAGCACGGGAACGATCCTGGCCTATCGGTCACCCGGCGGACCGGGAATCCGACTCGATGGAGCGACGTATACGGGCGCGGAGATCTCACCGTATTACGACTCGCTACTGGTGAAGATGACCACGAGTGGAACCGACCTGGAGCAGGCGGCGCGCCGGACCCGGCGCGGACTCGATGAGTTCCGAGTCCGCGGGGTATCCACGAACGTGGGGTTCTTGCGCGCGCTCCTGGACGAACCCGACTTCCTCGAGGCCCGGTTGTCCACCGCGTTCCTCGACGAGCACCCGCAGTTGCTGGAGGCGGCTCAGCGCGGACCTGGTTCGGGGCTTCTTGCCAAGCTCGCCGATGTCACGGTCAACCGACCGCACGGTCGGCCGGTTCGCGAACTGATCGATCCGCGCACGCTGCTCCCCACGGTGGCGCAGCCAGCCGAGTCTGGGTCGAAGGACCTCCTGACGGCGGAAGGTCCCGAGGGGCTGGCCCGGTATCTGCGTGATCACGTCGCGTTACCGGTGACGGATACCTCGCTTCGCGATGCACATCAGTCGCTGCTGGCCACCCGGGTGCGATCAGTCGACCTCATCGCCGGAGCCGAAGCCACCGCCGATCTGCTGCCGTCGTTGGTGTCGTTGGAGTGCTGGGGTGGTGCGACCTTCGATGCATCGCTTCGGTTCCTGCGCGAGGACCCGTGGGACCGACTGGTGCAGTTGCGTGACGCCTCTCCTCACGTTGCCCTGCAGATGCTCATCCGTGGTCGCAATCTGCTCGGCTACGCGCCCTATCCGCGCCCGGTGATCTCTGCGTTCGTTACCGAGGCTGTTGCTGCGGGCATCGACATCCTGCGGATCTTCGACGCCCTCAACGACATCGAGCAGATGCGCGATGTTATCGCCGCTACGCGCGATGCCGGAGCCTATGCCGAGGGAGCGGTCTGTTATACCGGCGACCTCTTGGATCCGGCGGAGACGACTTACACCCTGGACTACTACCTCGGTGTTGCCGACGATCTCGTGACAGCCGGAGTCCACGGATTGGTGATCAAGGACATGGCGGGCCTGCTGCGGGCGCCGGCGGCGACGATGCTGATCCCGGCATTGCGTGAGCGATTCGATGTCCCGGTCCGGTTGCACACCCATGACACTGCGGGCGGACAACTAGCCACCTATCTGGCTGCTGCGCTGGCGGGGGTCGATGGGGTGGATTGCGCCAGCGCACCGCTGGCATCGGGCGGCAGCCAGCCGAGCATGGGCGCCCTGGTCGCCGCTCTGGCACACACCGAGCGTGACACCGGTCTCGATCTGAGCGATGTGCTCGCCCTGGAGCCGTTCTGGGAGGCGGTTCGCGATGTCTATGCGCCCTTCGAAGCCGGTCAGCGCTCGCCGCAGACGAAGGTCTACCGCCATGAGGTGCCCGGGGGGCAACTGTCGAATCTGCGAGCCCAGGCTGATGCTCTGGGAGTGGGGGATCGGTTCGATGAGGTGCTCGACGCCTATGCGGAAGCGAATGTGATCCTGGGCCGACCGGTGAAGGTGACGCCGTCGTCGAAGGTCGTCGGTGATTTGGCGCTGTGGCTGGTGACATCGGGTGTCACCCGCGAGCAGCTCCTCGCAGATGGGGCACGCTATGACCTGCCGGCATCCGTCGTGGCGTTCCTGCACGGCCAACTCGGGGTCCCCGCCGGTGGTTTCGTCCAACCGTTCACCGACGAGGTCACCGCGGCGCGACCTGCACCTGCGCCCCCGAGCGTCGATTCGACGGATCTGGCGCTCCTCGAGGATGCCGGCGCCGATGCGTCGCGTCGCCGATCTGCCCTGTCTCGACTCATGCTGCCGACCGAGGCTGCTGGATTGATCGCATCCCAGGAGGAATTCGGTGATGTGTCGGTCATTCCGACGATCCCGTACCTCTACGGCTTGCAGCCCGGACGCGTGGAGAGCATCGAGATCGCACCGGGCCAGACCTGGTACGTCGAACTCGATGCGATCGGTGATGTCGATGAGACCGGGCACCGCCGTGTTCACCTGTGGGCGAATGGCCAGCCGTGGGCTTTACGCGTGCTCGATGCATCGGTGACCGGAACGCGTGAGGCGCGCCGTCGTCTGGATGCGACCGATCCGCGTCAGGTCGGGACGACCGTCCCCGGAGTCATCACGGTGCTGGTCGATGCCGGTGACTCGGTCGAGGCTGGCGATCGGATCGCGGTCATTGAGGCGATGAAGATGGAATCGGTCGTCACCGCTCCCCGCACCGGTACGGTCTTAGCCGTGCACTGTTCCAGCGGTGACCAGGTGGAAGCAGCCGACCTCGTGGCCGAGATCTCATGACGGTCGATCGATGACCGCATCCATGGATGCCCGGGTTATTCGTGAGATCGCCCGAACTCCTTCACTGCTGGTGTGCTGTGACTACGACGGCACGCTCGCGCCCATCGTCGAGGATCCGGCCCGCGCCGCGCCGCTTAACGAAGCGGTCGGAGCCCTGCGGGCGCTGAGCCAGCTGCCGACGACTACGGCCGCTGTGGTGTCCGGCCGTGCGTTGCGAGATCTCGCGGCCCTATCGCGGCTTCCGGCGGAGATCCACCTGGTGGGCAGTCACGGGTCGGAGTTCGACTTGGACTTCGGTCGTGACTTGACCGCAGACCAGGCAAGCCTGCTCGCCGGGCTCGATGACCAGGTGCGCGCGTTGATGCAGGGCACACCGGGCGCTCGCTTGGAGCACAAGCCCTCCGCTATCGCGGTTCACGTGCGCGGCGTCGATGACGAGACCGCTGCCGATGCGCTACTGGCCTCGGTTGAACAGGCCATCGGGGGTCGAGAGGGAGTGTGGGTTCGGCACGGCAAGAAGGTGCTCGAATTGAGTGTTGTTCACTCCGATAAGGCCGAGGCCGTCGCCCTGCTACGTCATCGACTCGGTGCATCCGCCGTGCTGTTCATCGGTGATGACCTCACCGATGAGAGTGTGTTCGCCGATCTCTCTGGGCCGGACGTCGGCGTCAAGGTCGGAGACGGGGACACGCGAGCCCATTATCGGGTCGAGGACCCACAGGCCGTAGGGGTACTGCTCGCCGAGGTGCTGGCCGAACGCCAACGCTGGCTGCTGGGTGGCCACGCGCATCCGATCGAGGATTACACCCTCCTGTCCGACGGGCGCACCGTCGCACTGCTGTCGGCCAAGGGCGGCATCGACTGGTTGTGCGCGCCTGACCCGGACTCTCCTGCGCTGTTCGCAGCACTCCTCGGTGACGCGACCGCCGGTCACTTCACCATCACCCCGGTCACCGACGCTCCGCCGATGTCGACCACCTACGTGCCCGAGACGATGGTGGCACGCACACGCTGGGCGGGGTTGACGGTCACTGATTTCCTTGACGGCGGTCCCGGGCTGCCCGTCGACCCCGATGGTGCAACTCGACTCGTCCGCGTCCTGTCCGGAAGCGCTGCGGCCCGGGTGGAATTCATCCCACGGCCGCAGTTCTCCGCTGTTCCGGTCACCTTGGTCGCGGTTCCGGACGGGCTCATCGTGCAGGGCGCATCCGATGCGATCTGCCTGTCGGCTCCGGGGGCGACATGGGCGATTACCGAGGGCATCGGTGGTCAGGTCGCCACTGCGATCATCGACCCGAGTGCTGGCGATGTGCGTCTGGAATTGCGCTACGGCACCGATGTCGTCGGCGCGGCGAATGACGGACGGGACGGGCAGGATGTCGAGGCGGCCTGGCGATCGTGGGCCGGTGCCCTGCGGCTACCCGGCATCGACACGGCATGGGAAACACGATCAGCCCTGACCCTGAAGGGTTTATGTTTCGCTGCCACCGGCGGAGTTCTGGCGGCTGCGACGACGAGCCTGCCCGAAGGAATCGGCGGGTTGCGCAATTGGGATTACCGCTACGTGTGGATTCGCGATGCGGCACTGACCGTTCGCGCGCTGGTCGATATCGGATCGCTGGCAGAGGCCGAGGCGTATCTAGGTTGGCTGCACGATGTCGTTGCAGCAGCCTCGTCCCCGGAACGTCTCCACCCGCTGTATTCGATCTACGGCAGTGAACTTGGGCCCGAGGCGGTGCTTGATCACCTGCCGGGTTACGCCGGCAGTCGCCCGGTCCGGGTTGGCAATGCCGCCCAAGGTCAGGTTCAACTCGATGTCTTCGGTCCTGTCGTCGCTCTGGTCGACGAGGTGAGTGGTGCACAAGGCAGCGTCAGTGATGCCGAGTGGCAATTGGTCGTCGACTGTGTCACTGCGGTGGAGCATAGGTGGACCGAACCCGATCACGGGATCTGGGAAATACGCGATCACCCGCGCCATCACGTTCACTCCCGGATGATGTGCTGGCTGGCCGCCGACAGGGGAGCGCGAGTCGCCCGACGGCGCGGGGTCCCTGATGCGGAATGGTCAGCGCTGGCCGAGCGGATCGTCGCGGATATCGAAGCGAACGGATTCGACGAAGAGCTCGATTCCTATGTCTGCGCCTATGATCGTCGTGTTGCCGATGCTGCTGTGCTGCAAGGAATTCTTGAAGGTTACCCAGCGCCTTCGGAACGTATCGCCGGAACCGTGGCATTCATCGAAAAGCACCTGCGTCGCTCCGGTGGTGTCTACCGGTATCTCTATGACGATGGACTGTCCGGCCATGAAGGGGCGATGCACATCTGCGGAGCTTGGTTGGCCGCTGCTTACGTTAGGTTGGGTCACCTCGATCATGCACGGCAGATGCTGACGGCGATGGCAGATGCGGCTGGAGTGACCGATCTCCTGCCCGAGCAGGTCGATCCGGCTGATGGCCGCGGACTGGGTAACCACCCGCAGGCGTATTCCCACCTGGGAGCTCTGGTCGTGGCGCGCGAGTTGAGCCGGGCGTCGCGATAACTGATGTCCCGGGAATCTGAGTCCGGACAACCCGTCTCGCTGCCACTACCGCCCGATCGCCGCTACGGACGGACGCCTGCGACGGCTCCCGGCCCCAGTGGTCCGCAGATGCTGCGATCCTTCGGCCAAATTCGCCGGGACCCGTTGCAGTATCTGGTTCGCACGAGCACAGAATTCGGACCGATCGTGCAGTTCCCGATTCCCCGGCCACCGAGTTACCTCATCGCGGATGCTGCCGCGGCCCGCCGAGTGCTGGTAACCAACGCCCGTGAGTACGACAAGCACACGCTTCAGTATTCGGCTCTCTCCCTCGTGACCGGCGAGGGACTCCTGACTTCCGACGGTGACGTCTGGCGACGGCAGCGACGACTCGTCCAACCTGCCTTTCATCATGAGGCGATCAGCGCCGTAGGGGGCCATGTGGCACAGTCCCTCGACCGGCTCGATCGATCGTGGGAGCAACTGCCGTCGCGTGGCGCGATCATCGACCTGGACGACGTGATCATGCGGGCCACACTCGAGGTCGTCGGTGCTTCGCTTTTCGGCACTGATCTGTCCGGCGCGGCTCACCGACTCACCGAGGCCACCCTGTCAGCCCTCGACGTGGTGATCGCGCGGGCGCGAGTCCCGGTCGCACCGCCGTCGTGGCTAA
>JAGYOB010000390.1 GCA_018399515.1 Candidatus Nanopelagicales bacterium | reverse complement strand
CGCCCTGCGATGGTCTTCTTCCTGGACAGGATCCTGATGGTGTTCGACGTCACATCACCGGAGATGAACGACACCCGGATCTTCTTGCCCGTGCGCCGCTGCCAGGCGAAGGTGCCGTCTTCGGCGACGGTCCTGCGCGCTTTGCCGATCTGCCACTCGCTTTGACCCCGCAACTTGTATCGGGGGATCACCTCGGCGCCGACGAGGCCGGTCGTGGCCCCAGTCACGAAGATGGTGTTGATCTCGCGCCCTGAGCCACGGGTTCCCTGAATGACGATTGTGGCCGGGGGAATTTCGTTGCTGACCTCGACGCCGATATTGAACGCGAGCACTTCGCCGTCGGTGTCGGTGCCGACGATCTGCAGCGTGTGATCGCCCGGCGCCACACCCGGAGGCAGCTCGCCCTCGAACGACCAACTGCCGTCCTCTGCGACGATCGCGGTTCCGACCGGGACAGGGTCAGAGAAGAAAGCCACGAGGAAGCTGCTTCCCGGCTGGAACCGGAACTCGAAACTGCCCGACCGTGGACTGGATACAAAGAACGGCACCGTCGGCACCACAGTAGGGATCGTGGGAACCGTGGTCACCGTGGTCATGGTGATCGGCGGAGTCACCGAGGATTCCATCACGAAGGTACCCGGTGTGGGGCCGATCACGACGACGGTCCGGGTATCCCCTGAAGGCGTGACGACCTGGCCAGCCCCCGGTGCGGGCGGATCCACCGGCGGCACGGGGGCGGGCGCCGGGGGTGGTGGGGTTGACCCGGTGCAGTTGGTCACCGTGTCCAAGCCGACATCGAAGAACGGCCCCTCGGTGGGCTTCACGCCACCGCAGTCGACGACGCTGTCGGCTTGGCCGTCTTCCGCCTCGATGAGATTGTCGCCGGGGCCGCCGAAATGCCGGTCGTTGCCGCTCTCACCCTCGAGGTTGTCGTCTCCATCTTCACCGAACAGCGAATCATTGCCCGGTCCGCCGAACAGGCTGTCGTTGCCGGGGCCCCCGTAAACGATATCGACCCCCGGTCCGCCGTAGTACTCATCCTTGCCGCTGCCCCCGTAGTAGCGCACGTTGAGCTCGGACCTTTCCTCCACGGCAACGGTCACATCAACGGTCACATCCCTGAAATCGACAAAAACCGACGATGTGACCAAGAACGGGACAGGGAGGCTGCACATCACCATCGTCGAGGGCTGGGACGCCGACCCACCACTGCAGTTGGGATCACTGGTCGCCAAACGCGGCGACCCCTCATCGACGAAGAAAGCGACCCCGTTGGGCACTTCCTCGAGCAAGATGAGCTCACCTTCGGCGAAGGGTGCCAAACCAGATCCCGCGTCAGCGCTCACGATGAGTTGGCTACTCCCGATCTCCCACGTGGTCGAGATCGTGATCGGTGAACCGGTACTGGCCTGAGCCGCGGCACCACCGAAAGAGAGCAGACTGGCCGGCAGCGCAGCGACGGACAGGCCCACGACGATGCGGCGGAGGGCGGATGGCGATGTGGTCATGACGTGCACGCTAATCGGGTTGACCCGATGATGCGAACTCCAATGCCCGATGCAGGGCTGAGAGTCAGTCAGATCAGACCGGCGAGACCACGATGTGCGCGGCCTCCTGATTGGGAACCCGCACAGTGGTGCCTTCGCGACTTAACACGACATGAGCGCCATCGCGCGTGACGCCGACATCGGCACCCGGACCGATACCGGCAGCCTGAAGGGCACCCATGAGCTCGGCATCGATCTGGACCGGTTCCGCGATGCGTCGCACCACCCAGGTGGTGGGCTCCGGACCGGCGATGAGATCGAGATGGCGCAGGTCCTCGTTGAGATCCGGCCCGGCCGAACCCGGCGCATCCACCAGTCCGGGAACGAGTTCGGTCAACCCGGGGATCGGATTGCCGAATGGGGATACGCGGGGGGTGTCCAGCAATTCCACGAGGCGGCGCTCGACGGTCTCGCTCATCACGTGCTCCCACCGGCAGGCCTCGGCGTGCACGTCCTCAAGCGGGATACCGATGACATCGACGAGCAGGCATTCAGCGAGTCGGTGCTTGCGCATCACTCGGGTCGCGTAGCCCCGACCGGTCGGGGTGAGTTCGAGGTGCCGGTCGCCAGCGACGTTGAGCAGGCCGTCGCGTTCCATCCGGGCGACGGTTTGCGACACCGTGGGGCCGGAATGGCCGAGCCGCTCTGCGATGCGGGCACGCAGTGGCGTGATGCCCTCCTCCTCGAGTTCGAACACCGTGCGGAGATACATCTCCGTGGTGTCGATCAGATCGCCGCTCACGGGTCGTATTCAACCGCACGCCCAGTGGTGGCGCTCCCGTTATCCTCCTAGCCTGTCCAGCGTGCCCGCCGTGATGTGGTTTCGCCGCGATCTGCGCCTGTCGGACAACCCGGCCCTGGTGGAGGCCGCTGCAGTCGATGGGCGGGTGGTGCCGCTGTTCGTCATCGACCCGGCCGTATGGGGACCGGCCAGCGACGTGCGCCGGGCTTATCTTGTGGACTCCCTGCACGCCCTCGATGACAGCCTCGGCGGCAATCTGCTGATCCGCCACGGCGATCCTGCGGTGATCGTGCCCGAGGTGGCCGCCGCAGCCCAGGCGACCAGCGTGCACCACGCCGCGGACTTCGGTCCCTACGGAGCGCAGCGGGATGCTGCCGTGGCCCAGGCCCTGGACGCTGCAGGTATCGAGGCACGCGTCATCGGTTCGCCCTATGCCATCGCACCGGGCCGGGTGACCAAGGGCGATGGCACCCCCTACAAGGTTTATACGCCGTTCTATCGCGCCTGGCTGGCCCACGGCTGGCGTGCACCGGCCGCCGATGTTTCCGCGGAATGGGTGTCAGATGTGGTGAACGACGGCATACCCGCACGCCCTGATCTCGGTGGCATCGATCCCGGTGGAATCGTGTTGCCGCCGGCCGGTGAGATCGCCGCGCTGTCGCAGTGGGCGGTGTTTCGCGAGCACGGTCTGGCCGACTACGACGAGTTGCGCAACCGCCCCGATCTGGCCGGCACGAGCCAACTGGGCCACCACCTGAAGTGGGGCGAGATCCATCCGCGCACGATCCTCGCCGACCTCGCCGATGGGCCCGGTCATGATGCGTTCCGCCGCGAGATCGCGTTCCGGGAGTTCTATGCCGATGTGCTGGCTCAGCGGCCCGAGAGTGCACGGGCCAGCCTCGATGCGCGCTATGACACCACGTTCGAGTGGGAGTCCGGTGCCGATGCCGATGCGCGGTTCGCGGCGTGGTGTGAGGGGCGCACCGGGTATCCGTTCGTCGATGCCGGGATGCGCCAACTACGCACCGAGGGCTGGATGCACAACCGGGTGCGCATGGTGGTGG
>JAGYOB010000389.1 GCA_018399515.1 Candidatus Nanopelagicales bacterium | reverse complement strand
AGGAGTCCTTTGACACAGTGAGGGCAGATCCTCGGGCCATCACCGTTTTGCACGGTGATCCGTCGGCGATCGACGGCCAATTGGGGACGGGGACCACACCAAGTTCAGGAGGACACGTGAGAAAAGGACGTAAAGTTTCGTCCATCGCGGCCCTCGCGGCAGCGAGCGCACTCGTGCTCGCCGCCTGCGGAGGCGGCAGTGATGACGGATCGACCGGCGACGCGACGAGCCCGGACGCCAGCCCGACCGGCGAAGCGTCGGTGAAGTTCGACGTCGGCGTAACCGAGGAGGCGTGCCCCGAGGCGATCAACCCCGATAACGGGTGCATCTACCTCGGCGTTCTGTCCGACCTCACCGAGGGACCGTTCGCTCCGCTGGCCGTGCAGGTCACCCGGGGCCAGACGGACTTCTGGAAGTCGGTCAACGAGGCCGGCGGGATCGGCGGTTTCGATATCAACATCTCCCAGAACACCCGGGACAACAAGTACGACCCCGCGGTGCACAGCCAGGAGTACCGCGCGATCGAGCCCAACATCCTCGCTCTCGCCCAGACTCTCGGCACGCCGCAGACTCAGGCGATCCTGCCGGACATGGAAGCCGATAACGTCGTCGGCGCCCCGGCATCGTGGTGGTCGGGTTGGCAGTTCCCCGCTGAGGACGGCGACTTGATCCTCGAGTCGGGTGCCTCCTACTGCATCCAGGCCATGAGCGGTATGGACTGGTGGGTGGAGAACAACGGTGCGATCTCCTCGATCATCGCCGTCGGCCCCCCCGGAGACTTCGGCGGCGACTTCGCCGCCGGCGCTCAGGCGTGGGCAGGTGCCAATGACGTGGAATTCGGTGGCTTCATCGAGTCGCTGCCGAACGCGATCGCGGGCAACCAGGATGCGGCCGTGGCGCAGATCGTGGCGTCCGAGGCCGATGTCGTGGCCCTGGGCACCGGCCCGGGCGAGGTTGCTGAGATCGTCGGCAAGGCGGTCGCCAGTGGCTTCACCGGCAAGTTCGTCGGTGCGGCTCCGACCTGGAACCCGGCACTGCTGCAGTCGGCGGCGGCTCCGGCTCTGCTGGCTACCTTCACCAACTTCGGCACCGCGCCGTCCTTCGGCTCGGTCGATATCCCGGCGATGGCAGCCATGGAGGCCCAGCTCGGCGAAGGTGTCGCCCCGGACAACGACGGTTACACCTACGGCTGGGTGTGGCAGTACCCGATGAAGGCTGCGATCGAGAAGGCCACCGCGGCCGGCGACATCACCCGCGAGGGTCTGCGCTCCGTGGTCACCGGCGGCATCGAGGTCGACTACCAGGGTGCACAGCCCAATGCCCTGGTCGGCGGCCCGCCGGACACCGTGGACCGTTCGGTGTCGATCAACATCCCCGACGAGTCATCACCGCTGGGGATCCAGACGGTCGAGGTCGGCTACCTCGGCCCGACAGCTGAGGCCTACGACTACTCCGCGCCCTGCGCTGGAGCCTGATCGAAGGCTGAACTAGCACAGTTCCACCCGCGGTGGGGTCTCGAAGCCATTCAGCTTCGGGGCCCCACCCGTTTTTGTGCCGCGAAAACATCACCTTCTCCACCCGGAGGCCGATCTAGCGAGGCGGAATGATGATGCGCTCGGATTGCTCGCCGGTCTCGGCGCGGAAGTAGACGTAGACCTTCTTGCCGGTGCGCCGCTGCCAGGTGAACTCTCCGGTCGTGCCCGAGGAGATCTGCACCTGTCGGAGCCCGATGCCTTCGGTGTAGGACGTCTGGCCGGGCAGCTTCACAAACGGTGTCACGGTCGTTCCCTCGGGGATGCCTACCGTGACGCCGTTGACGATGACACCGGGGCGGCCACGGACAGTGCCACGTTCGCCGGTCAGCGTGATCGAGGCGACCTGCTCGACGAGCCGCCCCATATCGAGGATCCCGGAACCGCAGGTGATGGTGGTGCAGGTCTGGCTGGCACCGGCGGCGAAGGGCTGGACCGCGTCGATCAGACGAGCGCGAATATCGGCTGGGTCGTCCACCCCGAGGCTGACC
>JAGYOB010000388.1 GCA_018399515.1 Candidatus Nanopelagicales bacterium | reverse complement strand
ACGTTTCGCATCCCCTAGAAAGTGTTGCGCCGCAAAGGGAATCTACCGAGGAAACGCCACCACCACGATCAGCCGCTGACCCGCGCACCGGTATCTCGCGGGTCCTGTTCATCCTCGGCAGCCCCCTGCGTTGGCTGCTCATCGGACTGGTCACCGTCTATCGCAAGGTGATCTCCCCGGTCCTCCCTCCGACGTGTCGCTATCACCCCTCCTGCTCGGCCTATGCGCTGGAATCCCTGCAGGTCCATGGCGCGGGCAAAGGTTTCGTGCTCGCCGCCTGGCGATTGGGCCGATGTAATCCGTTCAGCAAGGGCGGGCTGGATCCGGTCCCCGAACGGGGGTCATGGCGCCCGGATATTCATCCCGATGGCACCCCGAGGCCGACCACCGCTGACCCTGACGGTGCGGCGCCCACGGCACGCGCCGTAGGCTGGCCCGACAATCGCGGAGCGCTCGCCCATGCGCGCTCACCTGAGGCCTAACGGAGCACACACGTGGACCCCTTGTTCATCCTTGATTGGCTGCGTATCGCGGTCAGTTGGATCCTGGTGCAGTTCCACAGCCTGTTCTCCCTCGTCCTCGATCCCGCCTCGGGCTGGACCTGGACGCTGTCGATCATGGGTCTCGTGGTGGTCATCCGCATCCTGCTGATCCCGCTGTTCGTCAAGCAGATCAAGTCGATGCGCAACATGCAGTTGATCCACCCGCAGATCAAGGAGATCCAGAAGAAGTACGCCGGCGACCGCGAGCGCCAGTCGCAGGAGATGATGAAGCTCTACCGCGAGACCGGCACCAATCCCCTGGCCTCGTGCCTGCCGATCCTGTTGCAGGCCCCCATCTTCTTCGCCCTGTTCCAGGTGCTGCAGGGCATCGCGATGTATTCCCCCGATAACCCGCAGTCCGACGCTCCGGGCGTTTTCAGTTGGGATCAGTACTTCCCCCTGACCGACCAGGCGCATAACGCCTCGATCTTCGGGGTACCGCTGTACGGCTACTTCATGGGCGCCGCCGAGGTCGCTGCCGACGGGTTCTCGCCCACCGCGACCCGGATCCTGTCGTTCATCCTCATCATCTTGATGTCGGGCACCACATTCCTCACCCAGCGCCAGCTGATCGTGAAGAACACCGCACCGGGCAATCCGATGGTGCGCCAGCAGAAGATCCTGCTCTACGTCTTTCCGTTGATCTTCGCTGTCACCGGCATCAACTTCCCCATCGGTGTTCTCATCTACTGGTTCACCACCAACGTGTGGACGATGGGCCAGCAGTTCTATGTGATCCGCAATAACCCGCAACCGGGATCACCGGCGTTCGAGAAATGGGAAGCCCGCAAGAAAGAGAAGGCCGATCGCAAGGCCGCACGCAAGAACGGCGGGGTCGCGGTCGCCGAGGAGGTTCCCGAGGAACCCGAGGTCGTCCCGGTGCGCCAGCAACCGAAGCGACAGCCGAAGTCCAAGCGCAACCCCAAGCAGAAATCAGCCGGAAAGCCGGCGAACCCGACAAATAACACGAACTCGACAAATAACACGAACCCGACAAATCCCGTTAAACCCACTAATACCCCCAAATAGGACAGTCCAGACGAGGGCATCCTGTGCCAGGGTGCACCATCCAGTGAAGGAAGTGCGTACGTGAGCGACGCTGTGACCGCTGATATCGAGGCCGCTGACCCCGGTACTGACCCTGGTACTGACCCTGGTACTGACCCTGATGTTGAGCCCGGTGCTGATTCCGGTGCTCCAGATACCGACCAGAAGCGCCCTGCTGATCTCATCGCCGAAGGCGATGCGGCCGCGGACTACCTCGAGGGCCTGCTCGACATCGCCGATCTCGACGGCGACATCGATATCGATGTCGAAGGGGACCGCGCCCAGGTAGCGGTCATCGAAGTCAATACTGGTGAACTGCGCGACCTCGTCGGCACTGACGGCGCCGTGCTCGATGCCCTCCAGGAACTCGCTCGCCTCGCTGCCGCCCAGGCCACCGGGCACCGCTCCCGGCTCATGCTCGACATCGCCGGGCACCGCGCCGATCGCCGGGCTGAACTCGAGCGTTTGGCCGAATCTGCGATCGAGGAGGTCACCGAAACCGGGGAGCCGATCCGTCTGGCAGCGATGAACGCCTTCGAGCGCAAAGTCGTGCACGACAAGGTGACCGCCGCCGGACTGAACAGCGAGTCCGAGGGTGTCGAGCCCGACCGCCGCATCGTCATCCGCCCCGCCTGAGGCTGACCCCCTTCCTTGACGAGGCCTCCCCTGCCCGCCTGGCTCATCGATCCCGCCCTCGAACAGGGGCTGCGCGACTACGCCGACATCCTGGCCACGACCGGGGTCGAGCGCGGCCTTATCGGTCCCCGGGAGGCTGAGCGCCTGTGGGAGCGCCACATCCTCAATTGCGCGGTGGTCACCGAGGCTGTTCCACGTGGAACACGTGTCCTGGACATCGGTGCGGGTGCGGGACTACCCGGGCTGGTCTGGGCCCTGGCGCGACCCGATATTCGCGTCATCTGCCTCGAGCCGCTGCTGCGCCGGGCCACGTTCTTGATCGAGACTGTCGATGCCCTAGGCCTGAGCGACCGGGTCGAGGTCGTTCGGGGTCGAGCCGAGGACCTAGCCGGATCCGGTGAGCTGCAGGCCCCCATCACCACCGCCCGGGCGGTGGCACCGCTGGAGCGGCTGGCTGGCTGGTCGCTGCCCCTGACCTTGTCTGGTGGTGAGCTGCTGGCCTTGAAAGGTTCGTCGGCTGAAGCCGAGGTCGCCGCCGCCGTGCAGGCGATCGCGGCTGCCGGCGGGGATGAGGTGTCCATCGAGGAGTTCGGCAGCGGTATCGTCGACCCACCCACCCGGGTGGTTCGCATCCGCAAGGCCTGACCGAAACCCGCACCGAAACCCGCCCCGATGACCGCCCCGATGACCAGGAGTACAGCGTGAAGCAGGCACGACCCCACGACGGCCGCGAAGTCGGTCTCGGCTGGCCCCGGGCTGATGTTCCACGTGGAAC
>JAGYOB010000387.1 GCA_018399515.1 Candidatus Nanopelagicales bacterium | reverse complement strand
GGGCATGACCCCGGTGCTGGTCACCTTGGCGAAGGCCGGGTTCCGGGTCGTGGCACCTGACCAGCGCGGCTACGACCTATCGGATAAACCGCAGGGCATCGACGCCTATCGCATCGAGGAACTCACCGCCGATGCCATCGGCGTGATCCACGCTTTCGGACGCGATCGGGCCCATGTCGTCGGGCACGACTGGGGTGCGGCGGTGGCATGGTGGGTGGCGCTGACCCATCCGGAGGTCGTCGATCGACTGGTGGTCATCAACGTGCCGCATCCGCGGGTGCTGGCCCGCGAGATCCGCAGCAATCCGCGGCAGGCATTGAGCAGTTGGTACATCTTCGCGCTGCAGATCCCACGAGTTCCCGAGATCGTCGCGTTCGGTGCGCGCACACGGGGGCGCTTCGCGAAGATCCTGGCGAAGTCGGCGAATCCGGGATCCTTCGATGATGAGTATCTGCAACGCCTCGAACAGGCCTGGGCTCAACCGGGGGCAGCGACGGGGATGGCGAACTACTACCGGGCATCGGTGCGCCGGCGCCCGGGTGCGCCGCCCGATCCTCGGGTGCATGTGCCGACGCTGATTCTGTGGGGTCGCCGCGACACGTTCCTTTCCGCGACGATGATCGAGCCGAGTGCTGCGCTGTGCGATGACGTGCGGGTGGAGATCTTCGATGACGCCACACACTGGCTTCTGCACGATGAACCCCAGCGCGCCAGCACCCTCATCGCCGACTTCCTGGGTTAAGGAATCCGGAAAACCCCGTGGTCTCCAATTCGCCGCCAGTAGCAGATCCACTGACCATCTTCGGCTGCTATGTGGAAGGTGGCGCGACCATCAGGCGATGCGAAGCTCCAGGTCATCTCCATGATGCCGCCACCGTTCACGATCGGTGAGACTCGCAGAGATTTCGGCCAGACATACGGCAAGCCATCGTCGGCCGCCTGAGCCCACGCATCACAGGAGGGAATGAACTTCTCGCGCACCACCGCGATGAACTGACGTTGGTGCTCAGGTTTCAGGCGCGCCCAGTCCCGGTCGAAGTACTTCTGCGTCGCGAAGCGCACAGGTCAGTCACTCGAGGATTCGGTACCCGGTGGAGCAATGGGCAAGGAATCAAGAAGGGAATCTCCGTCGGCGAAGGTGGTCACGCGGCCCGCAGCGATTTCCTCGTGGGCTTCTTGCTCACGCGCCTGCCAGTCATCGGTCCAGAACCATGCCTGGCTCGCGGGAATCGGAACCTGCGGACGCAGTTCGATCACGCCATCCTCGCGCTCCACCACCTCTACCTGAGCTCCGGGCACATCGAGCCCCAATCGCTTGCGCACCTCGGGGGGAAGAGCCAATACGCCGCGGCTTTGCAGACTCAAGAAGGCGTGGTAGGACGATTGGGGTGCCATAGTCACACAATGCGGTAAAGCCGTATTGCTGTCAAGCGGCTCACTATAGCCGCCATTCTGGATGTCGGCGGGGGCCACCCATGGCCAGGTCGGCAGTGATCGCCCCGATTTCGGGGGCGAACTTGAACCCGTGCCCCGAGCACGGCGAGCACACGACCATGGGCCCGACGCGGTCGATGATGAAATGCGAGTCGGGAGTATTGGTGAACAGGCAGGTCACCGCACTGACCTGCGAGGTGTCGGCACCGGGCAGCCACTGATCGGCATAGGCGATCGCCTCGGCGGTGATCGCCGGATCAACGACACCCACCTCATCGGGATCGGTGTGCACCGAGGTCTCCAGGCCCAGCTTCACACCCTCCCCCGGGGATTCCAGGCCGTAGGCGCCGAAGCGCAACGCGGCTCCGGGGGTGTCATCGGGCACGTGGTGAATGTACGAGGGGAAGGACATGCCCGGGCGGATCGCGAAGTGCACCGGTTGCTGCCGGGTGACGGTGACCTCGGGCAGTGCCACGAACCGTGACACCCAGGCACCGGCGCTGACCACGACGGTGCCCGCCCGATACGTCGCACCGTCGGTGACGACCGCGACACCATCGCCATCCGGCTCGATCGCCAACACGCGAGTGTCGAAGTGCAGCTGCGCACCGAATCGTTCGGCGACCGCGAGCGCCGCATCGACCATGCGGTCGGCGAACACCCGCCCGCCGTCAGGGGAATACAGCACGGTGGTGTCGAAGTTCAGAGCCGGCCAGCGTTCAGCGGCAGCCTCGGGTGACAGGCGCTCATAGGCGTATCCACCCCCGACCAGGGATGCCTCGATCTCGTCGATCGCGGGTGCGAAGCCGTGATCGAGCTGGCCGCTTTGTTCCAGCAGATCGACGCCGGCATCGGCTTCTAGCTCGCGCCACCGCGGGATCGAATCGGTGGCCAGCGCGGTGTAGAGGCGATCGCGATAGCTCACCCGGAACACCCGGGTCTGCCCGTGCGAGGAGCCGCGGTCGTGCAGGCGACCGAACTGCTCGAGCACCGCGACCGATCGACCGGCCTTGGCCAACTGCCACGCCGTCGTCGAGCCCATCGCGCCGGCACCGACGACGACGACGTCCACTGATTCGGTCATGGCCACACCCTAGGCAGGTCGAACACCCCAT
>JAGYOB010000386.1 GCA_018399515.1 Candidatus Nanopelagicales bacterium | reverse complement strand
GATGGCCGTCTCGTTTCCTTGGCTTACGGATGTGGAGCCCATTCGGAGATCACCCAGCCTGCCGCCGGTGAACCCCAATAATTCTCGCCCTACGTGAGCGTGCGGCGCGCTGAAGTGTCGGCTACCTGCGCCATACCGGCGCGCACATCGACCCGCGCTAGCAACACACCACCGATCACGAAGAACACTGCGAGGAACAAAATCGCGAGCCGGTAGGAGCCGGCGAATTGCAGCGTTAACCCAAAGACCAGTGGACCGAGAACAGCGCTCGCGCTGCCGGAAACCTCGAAGAGGGAGAAGTACTCGCCTTCGCGGTCCCGCGGCACCAACTGCGCAAACAGGGAGCGTGATAGCGCCTGGCTGCCACCAAGAACGAATCCGATGAAGGCCGCCAAGATCATGAACGCGATCGTGCTTCCTGCCGGCAACAAGTAGGCGACGATGAGGACAACGCTCCACAACACGATACTGGCGAGGACAACGCGTTTGGCACCTATTGCGCGAGCCCACCGTGCCAGCAGAAGGGCCCCTGCGATACCGACCACCTGGACGACGATCACTGCGGAGATGATCGTCGTTGTATCAAGCCCCAATTCGATATCGGCGTACGTGGCCGATAGTCCGATAACGGTCTGGATGCCGTCGTTGTAGAAGAAGAAGGCCACTAAGAAGAGCAGGGCCTGCGGGTATGCGCGCAAGTCACGCAGTGTGTGACTGAGTTGCCGGAAACCAGAGACCAGGACAGGGGAGCCAGATGAGTGATGTGGTGGTCGATCCCGAAGACGCTTGAGCGGAATGATCGTGAAGATGGCCCACCAGCCGCCAGCGCTGAGCAGGGCCAACCGCACTGCAGTGTCCTCTGAGATGCCGATGGACTCGTGCCCGAGGTACAGCCCAAGATTCACAAAAAGCAAAAGCAAGCCACCGACGTAGCCCATCGCCCAAGCGATCGAGGAAACGCGGTCGCGCTCGTGCGGTTCGGCGATTTCCGGAAGAAACGAGTTATAGGCGACGATGGCTGAACCGAAGGCCACGTTCGCGATGACGAACAGCAGGCCACCGACCTGATACGCCGTACCTTCCAAAAACCACAAGCCCATCACTGCGATTGCTCCGATGTAGGCCGCGATTCCCATCACGAGACGACGTGACTTAACCACGTCCGCGAGGGCGCCAACGATCGGCATCACAAGGATCTGCAGTGCGACAGATAGAGAAACGATGTAGGGGTAGTACGACTCGGCGTTGACCGGCACTACCCCAAAGAGGGTGATGCGTTGACCGGCATCCTGCGCCGCCTGCGCGATTGAGGTTAGGTACGGTCCGAGGAACACCGTGACGACGGTCGTGGAAAACGCAGAAGCGGCCCAGTCGTACCAGTACCAACCACGTTGTTCGCGGCGCCGTGGGTCGACTCTCATCAGCGCTCGGCGGCCACCATCCGCGCTCGACGCCGCATGAGGAAGGGGATGCCGACGAGCCCGCTCAGCGCACCGATCACCGCCACTGCCCACCACCAGGTGCCATCGGCTGGCGGCGCGAAGGAACCTTCAACGCTGAGTATTACTACCGCGATGAGCCACACCGCGGTGCCGATCACCACAGCCGGCAGTGCCGTCTGATCGGCTGATCGGTTCGCTGAACGCACGAGACCAGCGTAAAGCTCCCGGCTGCAGATGGGGCTTCGTTCAGTGGTTGTTCATGCGGTGCTCGTGTGCTGCTCGTCTACGCTGCCCGTTATGGATGCGCGCACCCGGCGGCTGATCACCCTGCTTGTACTGGCAATAGC
>JAGYOB010000385.1 GCA_018399515.1 Candidatus Nanopelagicales bacterium | reverse complement strand
GATCGCGATCCGAGCATAATCAGAGGCGGCCAGGTCGATTTCCCGCGGCGTGTATGTGTTGAAATCACAGTAACCGCATCGCGTGGCGCAATACGGCACGTGCACATACACCCCGTGCATCGCATTCGGCCGAGCCTCGATGGCCTCCACTCGAGCACGCCAAGCATCGAGAAGACCGTTCACCGCCGTGTCATTCACCGGTTCTCCATATTCGATCGGCGTACCTTGAGAGCATCATGCACGCCACGGAATCGCGCTGATCCTCGAGGAGGACCGATGTCGACCACTCCGCCACCACCGCCCCCAACACCGCCCCCGCCCCCGATGCCACCGCCCACACCTCCGCCTACACCCGGCCAGCAACCGATGTCGGATGCCGATGCGCGCCTGTGGGCGATGCTCGCCCACCTATCAGGGATCGTGATCGCCATCATCGGGCCGCTGATCATCATGCTGGTGTTCGGCCCCCGCAACGCGTTCGTGAAGAACCAGTCCACCGAGGCGTTGAACTTCCAGATCACGCTCGCCATCGGCGTGGTCATCAGCATCGTGTTGACCCTCGTGGTGATCGGCGCGATCTTGCTCCCCATCATCCTCATCGCCGGTTTGATCTTCATGATCATCGCGGGCGTGAAGTCCTACAGCGGTGAGCAATACCGCTACCCGATCAACATCAGGATGGTGAAGTAGCTCACTTCTTAGCCGGAGCCTCCGTAGTCGACAGTGCCGCGATGAACGCCTCCTGCGGCACCTCGACCCGACCCACCATCTTCATCCGCTTCTTGCCTTCCTTCTGCTTCTCCAGCAGTTTGCGCTTTCGACTGATGTCGCCGCCGTAGCACTTCGCCAGCACGTCCTTGCGGATGGCGCGGATGGTTTCCCGGGCGATGATCCGTGAACCAATAGCGGCCTGGATCGGCACTTCGAACTGCTGGCGCGGGATGAGTTCGCGCAGCTTGCCCGCCATCGCGACGCCGTACGCGTAGGCCTTGTCCCGATGCACGATCGCACTGAACGCATCGACAGCATCACCGTGAAGCAGGATGTCGACCTTGACCAGATGAGCGACCTGATCGCCACTGGTTTCATAGTCCAGCGACGCGTAGCCCTTGGTCTTGGACTTCAACTGATCGAAGAAGTCGAAGACGATCTCGGCCAACGGGAGCGTGTAGCGCAGTTCGACCCGGTCCTCGCTGAGGTAGTCCATACCCAGCAGCGAGCCACGCCGGGTCTGGCACAACTCCATGATCGCCCCCACATACTCCGAGGGTGCCAGCAACGTCGCACGGACGATCGGCTCACTGACCTCGGCAACCTTGCCGGTCGGGAACTCCGACGGGTTGGTGACAGTGATCTCGGTCCCGTCGTCCATCGTGACCTCGTACACGACGTTGGGGGCGGTGGAGATCAGGTCGAGGTTGAACTCGCGCTCGAGTCGCTCGCGCACGATCTCCAGGTGCAGCAAGCCCAGGAATCCGCACCGGAAACCGAACCCGAGCGCCACTGACGTCTCTGGTTCGTAGACGAGTGCTGCATCGTTGAGTTTGAGCTTGTCCAGCGCATCACGCAGCAGCGGGTAATCGGATCCGTCGATCGGATACAGCCCGGAGAACACCATCGGTTTCGGGTCGCGGTAGCCACCGAGCGCCGTGGTAGCACCTTTCTGCGATGTCGTCACCGTGTCACCAACGCGTGACTGGCGGACATCTTTGACGCCGGTGATGAGGTAGCCGACCTCACCCACACCGAGAGACTTCGATGCCACGGGTTCCGGAGAAATGACACCTACCTCTAGCAGGTCGTGGGTTGCACGCGTGGACATCATGTCGATGCGTTCGCGCGTGGCCAGGTTTCCGTCGACGACACGGACATAGGTCACGACTCCCCGATAGGCGTCGTACACGGAGTCGAAGATCAACGCGCGCGCAGGAGCATCCGGATCCCCGATCGGTGCGGGCACGCAGCGCACGATCTCCTCGAGGAGTTCGGTGACGCCCTCGCCCGTCTTGGCCGATACCTTCAGCACATCATCCGCCGGACACCCGATGATGTGGGCGAGTTCCGCGGCGTACTTCTCCGGCTGGGCCGCCGGCAGGTCGATCTTGTTCAGCACAGGGATGATCTGCAGATCGTTGTCGATCGCCAGATACAGGTTTGCCAGGGTCTGCGCCTCGATCCCCTGGGCCGCGTCGACAAGCAGCACCGCACCCTCGCATGCGGCCAGGCTGCGCGACACCTCGTAGGTGAAGTCGACGTGGCCGGGTGTGTCGATGAGGTTGAGAACATAGTCGCGGCCATCTCGGGCCTGATAGGGCAGGCGCACCGCCTGGCTCTTGATGGTGATCCCGCGCTCGCGCTCGATATCCATCCGGTCGAGGTACTGGGCACGCATCTGGCGGTCCTCCACGACCCCGGTCACCTGCAGCATCCGATCGGCCAGGGTGGACTTCCCATGATCGATGTGGGCGATGATGGAGAAGTTGCGGATAACCGCGGGATCGGTGCGACCAGGTTCCAGCACGCCGCTATCGTCGCACGTGTTCCCCGACCGGGCTTCCGATCGGGCCCTGCGGGTCGAGCCGGGGGGCCGGGCACGCTATCCTGATGGGCGGCCCTAACGGCGGGTCACCCCGACAGGGCGCAATCAAGGACACCGGAAGGCGACACAGCAGTGGCGAACATCAAGAGCCAGATCAAGCGCAATCTGACTAACGCGAAGGCGCATGACCGCAATAAGGCTGTCCGGACGTCGTTGAAGTCCGCCATTCGCAAGTTCCGCGAGGCCGCCGACGCCGGTGAGGTCCAGAAGGCCAAGGAACTCGCTCGCGAGGTCGGTCGCAAACTCGACCGGGCCGCCAGCAAGGGCGTCATCCACAAGAACCAGGCGGCCAACCGCAAGTCGGCCATCGACGCCCGCGCCGCCTCCCTCTAACTCCCCCCCTGTCGCCTCAGACGGTTGCGGGTTAGGTGGGGTTGTCGGAGGCGTCGAGGACGAAGCGTTCGAGGGCGGCGAGTTTCTGCTCGGAATCCAACGCAGCTCCGCGCAGACCACCCTTCATCGCGACATCCAAGCCGGCCAGGCGCACCGTCGCCGCGGCTAGCCGATCCGGTCGCCACCGGCGCCCCTGAGCGGTCGCCACCTTCACCTTCCACGGCGGCATCCCGATCTCACCGGCGATCGCAGCATCCGACATCCCCCGCGGCATCCCCTGGACCCGTGCCACCGCCCGCAGTCCGCTACCAAGCGCGGCGGTCACCGAGGGGCCCACCGAGGACCTTCCCTGTGTCTGCACCACCCAGCGCAGATCCCCCAGCGCCTGGGCGGTGCGCCGTTCCCACACCGCATCCGCGACCTGATATCCCGCGACGTCGGCTACCCCGACGAAGTAGCGTCGCACGACCACCTCATCGATGGGATCCGCCTCGACATCAGCACACAGTTGGTCAATGGCACCGGCGAGCGCCCTCGGATCGTGGCCCACCGCGTCGTAGAGCACACGAAGGGCATCAGAGGTCGCCTTGCGGCCGTGTCGGCGGACCTCGTTGGTCAAGAACGCGATCGTGTCGCGTCCCTTACGCAGCGCCGGGCACGCCACCTCCGGTGCGCCTGCCCCGCGCAGTGCCGTGAGGATCTTCTTACCCTTATTGCCCTTGCCCTCATGGACGACGACGACAGCCACACCCTCGACGGGCGCAGCGATCAAGTCGGTCAAGATCGCCACCGCACGCTCGTCGAGTGATTCACCCGCTTCGATGACCACGATGGCCCCGTCTCCGAACAGGGTGGGTGCAACAGCCTCGGCAAGATCACCTGCCGCATCATCGCCAGCGCCATCGATGACGCGACGTTCGGCACTGGCATCGTGTATACGTGCGGCGGCCACGATCTCGGCCACCGCCCGATCGACCAGGACTGCCTCGGGCCCCACAATCAACGTCACCGGGGGCGGCACGGGCGAAGCAGGGGCCATACACGCAGCATGCCATGCTCGCCGGCAAGACGGGGGTCCGATCAACGACGGGTGACGACACCGAGCGTGCCATCATCGGTCACGATCGCCACGTCACCGTGTTCATCCGTTCGCATGATGCGGGCCGCTACCGACTGCCAAGCCGCGATGGTCTCAGGTGCTGGATGCCCGTACCTGTTATCCGTTCCCACGCTGATAATCGCGATACGTCCCGCGCTCCACGCCGCCAACCGAGGGTCTTGGTATATGGAGCCGTGATGAGCAACCTTCACCACGTCAAACGATGTCGATTCCCGCGCTGCTCGCAGGGCGACCTGCGCGGCAGGCTCCACGTCCCCGAGGAGAAGTAGCCGAACACCGGACACCGTCACATCGAGAACAACACTGGCGTTGTTCGGCATGGACTCCACCGCGATGATGCGCTCCGGCCACAGGATCTGCCAACTCACCGTCTGATCGGCGATGCCGAGGCGGCCGGATTCACCAGCCCAGACAGGTTCCACGACGATTCCCGCCTCACGTGCCCAAGCTTGCACTTGCTCCGCCTGTTCCTGCGGTTCGGCGAGCGGGGAAACCAGGATGCGATCAACGCTCCGCCCAGATCCCACCCCACGAACACCTCCGACATGGTCGGCGTGGAAATGCGTCAACACCAGGGCGTCGACGTGTCGCACCCCCAGATCGGCCAGGCACGAGTCGACCAATGCAGGATCGGGTCCCGCATCGACCACGAGGGCGCGGTGTTCCCCGGTAGCGATGACCATGGCATCCCCCTGCCCGACGTCGCAGACCACCGCGATCCACCCCGCGGGTGGCCATCCAGCGCGGTCGGGCGGCTTCAACCAGATCACCGCCGAGACCGCGATCAGCGCAGCCGCCAGTGTGCGCAGCGGCCACCGGCGGGCCCGACCGATCACGACGACAGCAGTGATGCTCAGCAGGGTGACGATGGCGCTGAGCGCGCCGATCAATCCCCCGGGCCAAGAGAGTGTGGCCACGCTCAGGCTCGAGAATGTTCGAGCCAACCAGGCGATCCACGCGGCAAAGGGCGCCGCGATGTGGGCCAAGACGGCGGCCAACGGGGGCAGCAGGGGGGCGGTGGCCGCGGCGAAGACACCTAAAACGGTGATCGGAGCTACAACTGGTGCGGCCAGAACATTGGCCGGGACCGAAACCAGACTCAAGCCCCGACCAAGTGAGGCGAGAATCGGAGCGGTGGTGATTTGTGCGGCCATCGTCAACGCGATGGCATCGGCGAGCGCCTCACGAACTCGATCGGGCAACCGTATCCAGATAAGCCCTTGACGGATTCCACGACGCAGGAATGGCGCAACGACGAGTAACCCTGCCGTCGCCGCGACAGAAAGTGAGAAGCCCAAGGAAACTGCCAGAGTGGGCGACAAGATCACGAGCACAACGATCGTGGCGCACAGCGCAGATAATCCCCGACGAGGGCCACCCACAATGAGTGCGATGACCGTGACCGTGCCCATTCCTGCAGCACGCAGAACAGAAGGGTCCGGGCCTACGACCAGTACATAGGCGCCCAGAACCAGGGCCCCGATCGCTGTCTGCCACGTGATACCGACCGCCAGCAACCGGCCGATGATGATGACGACACCTAATACGATCGCAACATTGCCTCCTGATACGGCGGTCAAATGCGCCAACCCCGAAATGCGCATCGCTTCTGGGAGTCCATCCGGCTGCGTCGATTCGTCACCGATCGTGAGCCCCAGCACCAGTGCGCCCGCATCTGGTGGCGTGCCCTCAACCGACTCCCGAAGACCGACTCGCACAGTGTGGACAGCACGAGCGAGGATGGATGGCTGGTGATCCACCTGAACCGGACTGAGGGCACGGAGTACCGCTGCCGACTGTGCGGTGTAATCCGCCATACTCACCCGGGCGCGAACCGTGATGCGACTTCCGGGTGCGATATCGGAATCATCTGGCAGAAGTCGAAGGACAACCGGAGCACTGACTGTCCACGTACCAAGCCTGGATTCCAAGGCATGCAGATGGGAACTCACGCTGTATCGCGGCGGACCTCCTACCGCCCCTCCTCTTCCGGCATCACTGACTTGCACTTCTTCCTGGGTTGTCACCTCGGCTCGGACGATGACACCGTCGAGGGCCGCATCAACGAGTGGACCGGAGCGATGAGGTGCTGCCGAAATGCTGACCGATATCGCGCAGACCGACATCGCCAGGATTGTGATCCACCAACCCCAGTGCACCGTCGTGTGGTTCGCCCGGCCCACCACCAACACCATGACCGATGCAGCCATGCAGCCACCTGCGATGACCGCCATCCAGGTCAGGCTCACCGGCGTCCACCAGGCCAGCAGGCAGACCGCCCAGCACCCTATGGCGGCCGGCACCAACCGCAGATCTAACTGCGATGGCACCGCCCACGAATCGGATCGGCTGCTGATTGAGCCGCTCACACCGTGACCAGCCCCTCGAGTCGAGACAGCAGGGCCGGGCCGATTCCGGATACTTCACCGAGGACCTCAACGCTAGGAAACCGACCGTTGGCATCGCGCCATGCCACGATTCGCCCTGCCAGTACCGGGCCGATACCGGGCAGGGTCTCCAGAGTTGTTGCGCTCGCCGTGTTGAGATTTATCACACCACCGGCGGAGTCCGCGGGTGAGGAATCGACAGCCTGCCCCGGCCGAGCCTGACGACGCACGTCGATCTGCTCACCATCGACGACCACACGGGCCAGGTTGATGCTGAGGCCCGCTCGGCGATCCCGCAAACCCCCCGCTGCCGCAACGGCATCGGCCACCCGAGAGCCTTCAGGGACCTGCACGATTCCTGGCTCCCGCACTCGACCAATGACATGAACGGTCACCATCTCGCTGCGATCGCCAGGACGGCGATCCGATGCCGAGATATTCGCACCAGTGTCGTCCGAGTGCGTTACTTCCGACGCGGTCGCGGATTGCACCACATCGACCGAACGCGGACGTCCGTGCCACCACCACCAGATCACGACCGCGAGCACGGCGAGTAATACCACCGCGACCGCACGAGCGGCTCCCGGTGTCCACCTGCGCCACAGCGGCGGCCCAGCACGAGGGGCCGCGTGCCGATTTCGCTCCAGACCGTTGGACACGCCGGCGACGCTAGGGGCGCATCACCACGATCCGTGTGTTTCTCCGCCACCTGGGGATGACAGCCCCGTCGGCCAGACCCTGTGCATAGCCCTCACAGGTGGGGTGCTGGTGAATGGGGTGCTGGTGATCCCGATCATCACACCGGAGAAACGACGACGGCGACGATGCCGGGGCCGGTATGCGCGGCAACCACCGCACCGATCGGGCACTGCACGATCGATGTGCCCGGTAGCCGACGGTGCAGTTCGCCGGCGAGTTCGCTCGCCCGTTCTTCGGCGTCGAGGTGCTGCACGGCGATCTCCACAGGGCCGGTGACCGCTGCGGCGGCAAGTTCGGCCATACGCGCGATCGCCTTCGCCGAGGTGCGCACCCGTTCCAGCGGCGCTACCTCCCCGTCGCGAACCGCGAGGATCGGCTTGACCTTCAGCGCCTGCCCGACCATGGCGCGTGCCGAACCGATGCGTCCAGAGCGACGCAGATACTCCAACGTATTGACGTAGAACAACGCGGTAGCCGACTCACCGCGGCGGCGCACGATCGCTTCGACCTCATCGACCCCCGCACCCTCGCGCGATGCCCGCTCACCGGCGAGGACCGCGAAACCCAATCCCATCGCCACCGTCTGCGAATCGACCACACGAACATCGATCCCAACCTCGCGCGCGGCCAACCAGGCGGATTCATACGTCGCCGACATCCGGGCCGATAACGTCGCGCACACCACCGCCGTCGCCCCGTCGATGGCGGCCTTCTCGAAAGCCTGACGGAAGCGTTCGG
>JAGYOB010000384.1 GCA_018399515.1 Candidatus Nanopelagicales bacterium | reverse complement strand
GCTGATCCAACCCCTGTCGCAGGAATCGTCCCCCGTGGTCGATCCTGCTGCCGACAAGAAGAAGGCCGACCAGAAGAAGGCCGATAAGAAGAAGGCCGATAAGAAGAAGGCCGATCAAGACCGGGTGGCAACGGCCGAGAAGCCGCAACTGCCACCGGCGCCGGTGCCCGCGGTCCCGGCCGACCTGCCCGTCGCGGTCGATCCGCTACCGGGCTATCAGGGTCAAGGAATCTGCGATCCGACGCCGAAGGCAGGTTCGCTAGCGCTGGCTCAACTGATCAAGGACACCTACGGCTCCCTGGCGACCAGCGTGTGGATCCCGCGTGACTGCAATGTGGGCGGGCGCAGTGAGCACAAAGAGGGGCGCGCGGTCGACTGGATGATCAACCAGCGGATTCCGGTGCAGGATCAAGCCGCTGAGGCGTTCATCGACTGGCTGCTGGCCACTGATGAGAACGGCAATGAGTTCGCGATGGCTCGTCGGCTCGGCGTGATGTACATCGGCTGGGGGGATGAGATCTGGGAGTCCTACCGCCAGGGTTGGAGCGAGCTGAAGGGCTGCTACTCGACTCCCGAGCCGGCCTATGACAACTACTGCCACCGCAATCACATCCATATCTCGCTGTCGTGGGACGGGGCAGCCGCTGCGACCAGCTTCTGGGGTGGGTCGCCAACTCCCGTGCCGTTCTGTCCCACCACCTATCCGATTCCCTCGAGCGAGCCCATGTCGATGGGTCGAGGTCTGGACTTCATCGCGCGTCCTGCTCGTCGCGTGCTGGACACCCGATCTGGATCGGGTCTGCCGTCGGGTTCGCCCTGCCGATTGACGCAAAAGTCCGGGGGCGGTCCCGGTGCGCCTGTCGCGCTGCGGGTCGCAGATCTTCGCGGGGCACCGCGCGGAGACATCCGCGCGGTGGCGGTGCGCACCATCACCATGGGCTCGAACTCACCGGCCACGCTGCGTGCGGCGACTTTCGTCGGGGAATCGATCGCACCCGTGAAGATCTCCGGACGCACCGAGGCCACCACGGTGATTCCCGTGGGGGCTGACGGCACGATCGCCTTCACCACCGATTCGGGGGCCACGCACCTGCTCGTCGATGTGGTCGGCTACTTCATCGCGCCGACCTCGCTGACTTCGGTCGGTACCGGGCTGACGCTCAGCGATGGCTCGGTGGTCTACGACACCGCCGACGACACCGTCATCGGGCCGGGTGAGAGGCGCATCATCGGCGTCGGCGGTGACGAAGGCATTCCGAGTGGGGCGCTTCTGGCGCTGACGATCAGCGGTGGCGAACGGGCAGGCAAACTCATCGTGCGACCAGCCGGTGCGAAGCGGACTCCTGCGACACCGGTGCTGTCCTACCGTCGGTTGGACACCTCGACGCGAACGATATTGACGAGGGTTAACAAGCAAGGCGAGATCATCGTCGTCAACCGCAGCCGCGGGGCGGTGAACCTACAGGTAGCGGTTCAGGCAGCGTCGCTGCCGACGAGTACCTCAGGATCGCTGGTCGTTCCAGTCGCACCCACGGCTATCGACGGCCGGCAGACATCATTGCGCCGGGTTCTGCGTGATGCCAAGGGTGCGGCGGGTGTGGTGCTCCAGGTCGATGCCCGCACGACCGGCAAAGCAGCCTCCATCCGCTACTGGTCGGGGACGGCCACACCGACGATGGTGAACATCGGGCGCAAGTCCGCGCAATCGTCGCTGATCGTGGTTCCGATGACCGACTCGGCTCTTATCATGCGCGAAATGACCGGTGGCGATGTCGATGTCACGGCGCGCATTGTGGCGTATCTGCGCTGATCTCAGCCTGCAGGATCCGCTCGTCTGAGGTGCCCCGTACGATCGGGTGATGCTCGAGTTGAACCCCGCCCAGCAGGCAGCGGTCGAGCATCGCGGCACCCCACTGCTCATCGTCGCCGGCGCCGGCTCAGGCAAAACCCGAGTGCTCACCCAGCGCATCGCCGATCTGATCCGGACCGGGGACGCTCAGCCGGGTGAGATCCTGGCCATCACCTTCACCAATAAGGCCGCACGCGAGATGGCCGACCGCGTCTCGGTACAGGTCGGCCGGGCAGCGCGGGTGATGTGGGTGTCGACCTTCCATTCCGCATGTGTGCGCATCCTGCGTCGCGAAGCCAAACGACTGAATATGACGACATCGTTCTCGATCTACGACGCGGCCGACTCGCAGCGACTGATGGGCATGGTGCTGCGAGACATGGACTTGGACTCCAAGAGGTATCCGCCGCGTTCCATGCTGGCTCGTGTCTCGAACTTGAAGAACGAGCTCATCGACGAGGAGAGTTACCGGTCCAAGGCTGAACAGCCCGACGAATTGATCCTGGCGGATGCCTACGCGGAGTATCAGCGCCGCCTGCGCAGGGCCAATGCCTTCGATTTCGATGATCTGATCGGTGCGACCGTTGCGCTCTTGCAGTTGTACCCCGACGTGGCCGAGCACTACCACCGGAAATTCCGGCACATTCTGGTTGATGAGTACCAGGACACCAACCACGCGCAGTACGTCCTGGTCCGCGAACTCGTCGGTCGCGGTGACAGTGGGGTGGCTCCCGGGCAGTTGTGTGTCGTCGGAGACGCCGATCAATCCATCTATGCGTTCCGCGGAGCGACGATTCGCAACATCGAGCAGTTCGAGCAGGATTATCCCGACGCCAGGACCATCATGCTCGAGCAGAACTATCGCTCGACGCAGACGGTGCTCGATGCGGCGAACGCGGTCATCTCCCGGAATCCGCATCGTCGCGAGAAGCATCTGTGGACCGAATCGGGGTTCGGCGCACCGATCGCCACCTACGTGGCCGACGACGAACATGACGAGGCGAACTTCGTCGCCGAGGAGATCGACCGGCTGATGGACGCAGAGGGCACCCGCCCCGGTGATGTGGCGGTGTTCTATCGGACCAACGCCCAATCCCGATCGATCGAGGAGATCTTCATCCGTCTGGGCATTCCGTACACGGTCGTCGGGGGCACACGCTTCTATGAACGACGTGAGATCAAGGATGCGATCGCCTATCTGCGCTCGGTAGCGAACCCGGCTGACGACGTCTCGGTACGCCGCATCCTCAACGTCCCCAAACGCGGTATCGGGGATCGAGCCGAGGCGATGCTGGCCGCCTTCGCCGAACGTGAGCGCATCACCTTCGCCGAGGCGCTCGACCGTGCCGACGACGTTCCGGGATTGGCTACCCGCTCGCTGACTCAGGTTCGCGCGTTCGCAGCGATGATGAACGATCTGCGTACGGTGGCTGATTCGGGAGCGGGGCCGGCGGTGGTGCTGCAGGCGGTGCTGGAGCAGTCGGGCTACCTTGCTGAGCTCACCAGCTCCCACGACCCGCAGGATGAGACTCGAGTGGAGAACCTCGCCGAGTTGGAGTCGGTGGCGGTGGAGTACGAGCGCGACGCCGAAGAAGTGGATCTGATCGGATTCCTCGAGCGGGTCTCACTGGTCGCCGATGCCGATGACATCCCCGATGGGACAGACGATGGCGGAGACGACGGCGGGGGTGTCGTCACGCTCATGACGTTGCACACCGCCAAGGGCCTGGAATTCCCGGTCGTCTTCATCACGGGGATGGAAGACGGAGTCTTCCCCCATCAGCGCTCACTCGCCGACTCAGGTGAGATCGCGGAGGAACGGCGACTGGCGTACGTGGGCATCACCCGGGCGCGCCAGCGACTGTTCCTTACCCGGTCACTGACGCGCTCGGCCTGGGGGTCGCCGGTGTCGAATCCTCCGTCGCGGTTCCTCGATGACATTCCGTCGACGTTGATCGATGTCCGGCGAGAGGAGCCGGTGCGTACGACGACCTCGGCGTCAGCGACGTCGTCCTACGCCGGTGGTGGTTCGGCCGGTTCGGGAGGGGCTACCCGGCCGAGTTTCGGGCCTGGAGGCACCCCGGCCCCCGGCGGAGTGGCGGTGTTGGATCTGGCGGTCGGCGAACGGGTGCTGCACCCCAAATACGGGATGGGCACGGTGGTCGGCGTCGAAGGTGCCGGCGAACGGGCTCAGGCCACGATCGATTTCGGCTCCGAAGGCACCAAGCGACTGCTGTTGCGCTATGCCCCTGTGGAGCGGCTCAACTGACGCACCCGCCGTACTTCGCGCACGACCACGCGGGCGGAGCGGCCGGGATGCCCGGTCGGCGACCCGACCAGATCGAGGTGGGATCGGTCGGCGTGCGGCCGTTGTTGACGCGCACCTCCAGATGCAGGTGGACGCCGGTGGATTGTCCCGTTGTTCCCATGCGGCCGATGCGGGTGCCGGCACGGACCCGATCTCCGACGTCGACGAGGATGCGGCGCAGGTGGGCGTAGCGAACCTCGGTGCCATCGCCGCGCCGGATGATGATGAGTTTGCCGTAGCCGCCGGTGTTGAACTCC
>JAGYOB010000383.1 GCA_018399515.1 Candidatus Nanopelagicales bacterium | reverse complement strand
CGCCTTCGGCGCGACTAGACCTATTTGCGCGCCTTCGGCGCGACTAAACGCGTGCCCTGCCAATCCCGTCCGGCGCTGACCGTCGAGGTCTGCTGCAACCCGGCCGTCGGAGCCGAATCCGAGATGTCCTCGGGTTCGACATGCCCATCACGGCCAGGCTTGGGGGTCAGCAACCACACGACACCGTGATCGGCGAGTGGCCCGATCGCATCGACGAGCGCATCCACCAGGTCGCCGTCGTCATCTCGCCACCACAGCAGCACGACATCGACGACATCCTCGGGATCCTCATCCTCGCCGACGAGTTCGACGTCCTCGGCAGCCACGAGCGCGGCACGAACCTGCTCGTCGCAGTCCCCGTCAAAGCCCATCTCCCAGACGACATGACCGGGCTGAACACCCAGCAACGCCAGCACAGCCGCACCGTCGGCGGACACGGTCGAACCTCCCAGTCGTCCCTACCGCCGGCATTCGGCGGTGTGCGTAGTCCATCGGACGCAGCACAACCGCGCAACCGACTTGGCGTTATTACCGATCAGTTGACCGAATGGCCCCGCTTACCCACCGTCGTGGACCGCCCCCCACTTGTGCGCAAAGATAGGAGGGTTCCCACGAGGAGCAGCACGGTTCGGACCCACCAGACCCGCACCGATTCGACGCCGCACCCGACACGATCAGAAAGGGCGCTCATGACCGCAGACCCGCTGTTTCGCCCCCAGCCCCTCCTCGCCGGCGGCCTTCCTACCCAGTACGTCGACGTCGATCCGGAGGAAACCACCGAGTGGACGACCTCTCTCGATCAGGTCATCGACTCCGCCGGCCCCTACCGGGCGCGCTACCTCATGCTGGCACTGCTGCGTCGGGCCGCGGAACGCAATGTCGGCATTCCCAGCCTGCGCTCCACCGACTACATCAACACGATCCCCCCGGAGATGGAGCCCTGGTTCCCCGGCGATGAAGCACTCGAGCGGCAGTTCCGCCGTTTCGTGCGCTGGAACGCAGCGGTCATGGTGCACCGCGCGCAGCGCCCGGGAGTGTCGGTCGGCGGACACATCTCCACCTACGCGTCTTCAGCGACGCTGTACGAGGTCGGCTTCAACCACTTCTTCCGCGGCCCCGATCATCCCGGCGGCGGCGATCAGTTGTACTTCCAGGGCCATGCGTCACCGGGGATCTATGCCCGCGCGTTCCTCGAAGGACGGTTGACCTCAGAGCAACTCGATGGATTCCGCCAGGAACTGTCCCATCCCGGCGGTGGCCTGCCCTCCTATCCCCACCCGCGGTTGATGCCGTGGTTCTGGCAGTTCCCGACCGTGTCGATGGGCCTAGGCCCGCTCAACGCGATCTACCAGGCCCGGTTCAACAAGTACCTGCACCATCGCGGAATCACAGACACCTCGCAGCAGCGGGTCTGGGCGTTCCTCGGCGACGGCGAGATGGACGAGGTCGAGTCTGCCGGAGCGCTCGGCCTCGCGGCCCGCGAAGAGCTGGACAACCTCGTTTTCGTCGTCAACTGCAATCTGCAACGACTCGACGGGCCGGTGCGCGGCAACGGCAAGATCATCCAGGAATTGGAGTCGCTGTATCGCGGCGCCGGCTGGAACGTCATCAAGGTGATCTGGGGCCGCAAGTGGGATGAGCTGCTGGCCCGCGATCGCGACGGCGCACTCGTCAACATCATGAATTCGACCCCGGATGGTGATTTCCAGACATTCAAGGCCGAGGACGGGGCCTTCGTCCGCGAGCACTTCTTCGCCCGTGACCCACGAGCGCTGAAGATGGTCGAGGACTGGAGTGACGAGGAAGTCTGGTCACTGCAACGCGGCGGCCACGACTACCGCAAGGTCTATGCCGCCTACAAGGCCGCGGTCGAGACCACGGGGCAGCCGACGGTGATTCTGGCCAAGACGATCAAGGGCTACACGCTCGGTTCGCATTTCGAGGCGCGCAACGCCACCCACCAGATGAAAAAGCTCACCCTCGACGATCTGAAACTCTTCCGCGATCGCCTGCAGATCCCCATCAGCGACGCCGAACTCGGCGACGGTGTGCTCCCGCCTTACTTCCGCCCCGGACCCGACGACGAAACGATGCGGTACATGCTCGATCGACGCCGCCGGCTCGGTGGTTCGATCCCCGAGCGCCGGGTCCGCGCCAAGCCTCTGCCGCTGCCCGATGAGAAGACCTACGAGGTCATGCGCCGCGGATCGGGCAAACAGCCGGTGGCGACGACGATGGCGTTCGTGCGACTACTCAAGGACCTGATGCGCGATGAGGGCATCGGCGCACGCTTCGTGCCGATCATCCCCGACGAAGCGCGTACCTTCGGTATGGATTCGCTGTTCCCAACGGCGAAGATCTACAACCCGCTGGGCCAGCAGTACCTGTCGGTTGATCGCGATCTGGTCCTCAGCTATAACGAGGCCCCCGATGGGCAGATCCTGCACGAGGGGATCAATGAGGCGGGGTCGGTTGCCTCGTTCACCGCCGCCGGCTCGTCGTATGCGACCCAGGGCGAGCCGATGATCCCCGTGTACATCTTCTATTCGATGTTCGGTTTCCAGCGCACCGGCGACGGGTTCTGGGCGGCGATGGATCAGATGGCCCGCGGCTTCGTCCTCGGTGCGACCGCCGGTCGCACGACGCTCAACGGGGAGGGTCTGCAGCACGAGGACGGCCACTCTCCCCTGCTGGCGTCCACGAATCCGGCGGTGATCGCCTACGACCCCGCCTACGGCTATGAACTCGGTCATATCGTGGCCGATGGGCTCAAGCGGATGTACGGAGAAAACCCCGAGGACGTCTTCTTCTACCTCACCGTCTACAACGAGCCCTACGTGCAGCCGGCGGAACCTGACGACGTCGACGTCGAGGGAATCGTGCGGGGAATGCACCGCGTGAGCGCGGCACCTGCGAGCAATGGCCCGCGGGCAACCCTGCTGGCATCGGGTGTCGCCGTGCCCTGGGCTCTCGAGGCGCAACGGCTGCTGAGCGAGGACTGGGGCGTGGGCGCCGACGTGTGGTCGGTGACATCGTGGAGCGAACTGCGTCGCGATGGGCTCGCCTGCGATCGGGCACGCCTGCTGGATCCCGATACCGATCCCGTCGTGCCTTACGTCACACGACGCTTGGCCGATACCGCATCTCCCATCGTCGGTGTCTCGGACTACATGCGGGCCGTAGCCGATCAGATCGGCCCATGGGTTCCCGGCGACTACACGACGCTGGGCACCGACGGCTGGGGCATGTCCGACACCCGAGGAGCACTGCGGCGCCATTTCCTAGTGGACGCACCCTCCATCGCGGTGCAGACTCTGTCTCGTCTCGCCGAACGGGGCGACATCGATTCAGCCCGGGTGCGCGCCGCGATCGATCGTTACCGCCTCGACGATCCTGCAGCGGCCGACGCCGGCAACACCGACGGAACCGGATAGGAACGATCCATGAGCTCACGCGACCCGAAACGCTTCCTGCGCTATCTCGAAGCTGAACGCAATGCCTCCATGCTCTACCGCGCCCTTGCGCAGACCACCGACGGTGAGCGACGCGAAGCACTGTTGGAACTCGCTGACATCGAGGACCAGCATGCCCAGCACTGGTTGGCCAAGTTGACCGAATACGGCGTTGCGATACCACCGGCGCCCACGACCTTGGCCGCCGATGATGCTGCCCTGGTGGCTCGGGCCCGGGCAGCCGGAATGGACGACGTGCTCGCGCGCCTGGAGGAGGCCGAGGGTGAGGACGCAGGGATGTACGACGATGAGCCCGAGGCGCTGCCCACCATGCCCACCGACGAACGTGAACATGCGCAAACGTTCCGTCGGTTGCGCACCGAAGGCGTACCGGACCTCGTCCATCCCGAGCCCACATTGGGCGCCAGCGGCGAGATCGACTTCGGCGAAACCTGGCATCGCGCCGACGCCTCAGGAAAGTGGCGCGCGGCG
>JAGYOB010000382.1 GCA_018399515.1 Candidatus Nanopelagicales bacterium | reverse complement strand
ACTAACTGGGCCAGAACCAGTCGGGCTGCCAATTACCCCATACCCCATGGGTGGACAACAGCGGACCAGTATGCCACGGGCGATAACGGCAGCGGACGTCCGCCTCTCGCCACCCCGACTACCGCAGCGCAGCGCCCAGCCGTTCCAGACATCGATCACGCCCGAGGATCACCATTGACTCGAAAAGCGGCGGCGAGACACGTCGGCCGGTGATGGCGATGCGCACAGGTCCGAACGCGTGCTTGGGCTTGCGGCCGAGTCCGTCCACCAGGGACGTCCGCAAAGCCGCCTGGATCGAATCCGCATCCCAGTTGTCGACAGCGCGCAGGACCGACAGCGATTCGGTCACAACCTCCTGGGATTCCGGTTCGGCGAGTGCGGCCTCCTGCTCCGGCTCGATAGCGAACCGATCATCACCGATGAGCAAGAAGCCCAGCATCCCCACCGCCTGGGAGAGCACCTCGAGGCGTTCGGCGATAAGGGGCACGCTTTCCTCCAGGATCGATCGCTGCTCCGGGCTCACCGGATCAGCCACCAGCCCCTCAGCCTGGAGGAAGGGCACGATGCGGTCGATGAGATCGGGGAGGGCAAGCGACCGGATCCAGTCTCCGTTGATCGCGGTGCACTTCTTCAGATCGAAGCGCGCCGGACTCGCATTAACCCTGTCGATTTCGAACACCCGGGCCATCTCGGCGAGATCGAAGAACTCCCGATCGTCACCCGGTGACCACCCCAGGAGGGCGAGGTAGTTCAGCAACCCTTCGGGCAGATATCCCTGCTCGCGGTACATCGACAGCGAGGATTGCGGATCGCGCTTGGATAATTTGCGGTTACCCTCGCCCATCACATACGGCAGATGACCGAAGCGTGGGGTCGCTCCGTTTCCGACACCGATATCGGCCAGTGCTGCATACATCGCGATCTGCCGGGGTGTCGACGACAGCAGATCCTCACCCCGGAGCACGTGCGTGATCCGCATGAGAGCGTCGTCGACGGGGTTCACCAGCGTGTACAGCGGATCGCCGTTAACTCGCCGGATGACGTAATCGGGGACGTGTTCGCGACCGAAGCGCATCGGCCCTCGGACCACGTCATCCCATTCCCAATCCTGTCCGCCACCCTCGGGGTCGGGCATCGCGAACCGCAAAACCGCCGGACGACCCTCGGCCCTGCGGGCTTCTCGTGCTGCAGGATCGAGATGGCGGCAGGTGCGGTCGTATCCCGGAGCCTGTCCGGCCGCCCGTGCTGCTTCTCGCTGGGCTTCCAGTTCCTCCGCCGTGCAGAAGCACTCGTAGGCGTGTCCGGCATCAAGCAGCCGCTGCGCCACATCGGCGTAGATGTCCCCGCGCTCGGACTGTCGATAGGGCCCATACGGACCACCGACCTCGGGGCCCTCGTCCCAATCGAGCCCCAACCATCGAAGCGCTTCCAGCAGCGCGAGGTAGGACTCCTGCGAATCACGCGCGGCATCGGTGTCCTCGATACGGAAGACGAACGTACCGCCGACGTGACGGGCGAACGCCCAGTTGAACAGTGCGGTCCGGATCATCCCGACATGCGGATTCCCTGTGGGAGACGGACAGAACCGTACGCGGATGTGCGCGTCACCCGCAGGTGTGGGCTCGCTCATGGTGCCGGCTCCTCCGCGACGACAGGATTGCGCAACTCACCGATTCCCTCGATGTCGATGGAAACCTCATCCCCGGCAACGATCGGCGCCACACCTGCAGGAGTGCCGGTCGCAATCACATCACCGGGCAGCAGGGTCATGACACCGGAGATCCACGATACGAGCGTTCTGACATCGCGCACCATCGATGAGGTGCGCGATGACTGCTGGAGCTCGCCGTTGATTCGACTCGTGATCGCCAGATCAGTCGGATCGATATCCGTCGCGATCCACGGACCCAGCGGACAGAAGGTGTCGAATCCCTTCGCCCTCCCCCACTGGCCATCACTGGTCTGGTGATCGCGTGCAGAAACATCGTTAGCGCAGGTGTAACCGAGGATCACCTCATCGACCCTGCTCGGCGGCACATGGCGGCACATCCGACCGATGACGACGGCGAGCTCGGCCTCGAGGTCGACGTGCTGCGACGATGCCGGCAGCACTATCGGTGCACCAGGGCCCACCACCGAGGTGCTCGGCTTCAAGAAGATCATCGGCTCAGCCGGGACCTCACCGCCCATCTCGGCGGCATGGTCGGCGTAGTTCCTGCCAACTGCGATCACCTTGCTCGGCAGGATCGGAGCCAGGATGCGCACGGATTCCACCGGGTGCGATTCCCCCGTCAGCCGCACCTCCCCGAAGGGGTGCGTATCGATCAGATCGACCCGATCGCCGTTCACGGCGGCAAAGGACACTTCGTCATGATGGGAGACGCGCGCGATCAACACAGGTGGCAGCCTAGTCGCGGCGCCGGCGCAGCAGCGCATAGGACACCGCGTCTTCCAACGCGCGCCATGACGCTGCGATCACGTTTTCGTGAACCCCGATCGTGCTCCACGTGTCATCCCCGTCTGTGGTACCGATCAGAACACGCGTGATCGCATCCGTTCCCCGGGCATTGTTCAGCAGACGCACCTTGTAGTCGGTCAGGCTGACCCCGGTGAGTTCGGGGAACAGTCCGACGACGGCTTTACGCAACGCACGGTCCAGTGCGTTAACCGGACCATTACCCTCCGCGGTGACGATGACGCGTTCGCCACCCGCGTGAAGTTTCACCGTTGCTTCGCTGACAACACGGCCATCCGGGGACTGCTCGACGATCGTGCGCCACGATTCCACGGTGAAGTGACGTGATGAGGAACTCGATCCCTCATCGAGGAGCAGCATTTCGAAGGAGGCGTCTGCCGCCTCGAAGGTCCACCCCTGTGCCTCGAGATCCTTGACCCGCTCGACCACGCGCGTGAGCACCTCCGGCTCATCGGACAGGTCGTAGCCCAACTCCCGCCCCTTGAGTTCCACGGAAGCCCGACCGGCCATCTCGGTGATGAGGACGCGCTGATCATTGCCGACGATCGATGGGTCGATGTGGTTGTACAGATCGGCGTTGACTTTCAAGGCGCTCGCATGGAGTCCCGCCTTGTGGGCGAAAGACGAGATTCCGGCGTAAGGCTGATGGGTATCGGGGGCGATGTTGGCGATTTCGGCGATCGCATGGGACACCCGCATGGTCTCGCGGAGCCTGCCCTCGGGCAGGACCCGCAGATCCAGTTTGGTCTCGAGATTGGCCACCACGGGGAACAGGTCGGCGTTCCCGGTCCGTTCGCCATATCCGTTCGCGGTGCACTGGACGTGGGTAACTCCGGCCTCGACTGCAGAAATCGTGTTGGCGATCGCGCATCCGGTGTCATCTTGGCAGTGGATACCCAGTCGGACACCGGTTCGTTGTGATACTTCGCCGACGACCTCGAACATGCCGTGCGGCAGCATGCCGCCGTTGGTATCGCAGAGCACCCCGACATCGGCACCCGCCCCGAAAGCCTCCTCGAGGATGCGCACTCCGTAGTCACGGTCGTGCCGGTACCCGTCGAAGAAGTGCTCCAGGTCGAGGAACACCCGTCGGTCATGCTCTCGCAGGTAGCGAACCGTATCGGTGATCATCGCGAGGTTCTCCTCGAGCGTTGTGCGCAGCGCCTCGACCACGTGTCGCACATCGGACTTGGCGACCAGCGTGACCACCGGTGCCCCAGACTCCATCAGCGCCGCGACCTGCGGGTCTTCCGCCACCGCCACACCAGCCTTGCGCGTCGAGCCGAACGCCACCAACTGCGCGTTGCGCAGATCAAGTTCGTCACGAGCGCGCGCGAAGAACTCGGTGTCCTTGGGCAGCGCTCCTGGCCACCCACCCTCGATGAACCCGACGCCGTAGTCATCGAGCAACCGGGCGATGGCGAGTTTGTCCTCGACCGAGTAGGCGATCCCTTCGCGCTGGGCTCCATCGCGCAGGGTGGTGTCGTAGACGTGGAAGGCGTCCCCGAGGGGCAGGGTGGGCATGGCTCTTCCTTTCCGTGCCCGTCGATTCGTTGAGCAGGCACTAAAAAAGCCCCCCGCGGGTGCGAAGGGCTGCGCATCGGATCGCCGTGGATGGTGGCGGTACCGATGCGCTAGGGAATAATGCTGCGGTAGAACACAGCCCCACCATACCCCCCGTGCCGACCCGTCGAGACCGGATCAGGCCAATCGGTGCAGCCACTGGTGACGATCGGGTGCCTGGCCGCCCTGGATATCCAAAAGCGACTGGCGCAAGCGCATGGTGACGGCACCAGCGCCACCACCGCCCACCTGCCACGACCCTTCGCGCGACTTCACAGTCCCGACCGGCGTCACGACGGCGGCGGTGCCACAGGCGAAGACCTCCGTGATCTCCCCCGAAGCGCACCCGTCGCGCCACTCCTCCACTGAGATTCGACCTTCATCGGCCTTGATGCCGAGGTCCTCGGCGAGGACCAGGAGGGAGTCTCGCGTCACCCCCGGAAGCAAGGTGCCCGTCAACGCCGGGGTGAGCAGCCGTGCAGAGTCCCCTGCCCCATACACGAAGTACAGGTTCATCCCGCCCATCTCCTCGATGTAACGGCGCTCGACAGCATCAAGCCACACCACTTGGTCGCAACCATGCTGCGAAGCCTCAGCCTGCGCGATGAGTGACGCGGCGTAATTGCCCGCGCATTTGGCCTCACCTGTTCCACCGGGCGCCGCGCGAACGTAGTCATCGGACAGCCACACACTCACCGGTTTCACACCGTCGGCGAAGTACGCGGCGGCCGGCGAGGCGATGAGCAGATACTCGTAGGCGTTCGCCGGGCGGACGCCGAGACCGACTTCGGTCGAGAACATGAACGGTCGCAGATACAACGAGTGCTCGGGCCGACTCGGCACCCAGTCCCGATCGGCTTGAACCAGCGCCTCGAGACTGGCGAGGAACAACTCGGCGGGTAACTCCGCCATCGCAAGCCGGCGCGCACTGTTGGCGAACCGACGGGCGTTGGCGAGGGGGCGGAAGGTCCAGATGCTGTCGTCAGCGTGCCGATAGGCTTTGAGACCCTCGAAGATCGATTGGCCGTAGTGGATGAAGTTCGTTGCAGGGTCGAGCGTCAAGGGCGCATAGGCGACGAGTTCGGCATCGTGCCATCCGCCATCAGCCGTCCATCGGGCGCGCACCATGTGATCGGTGAAGAACCGGCCGAAGCCAGGATCAGTGAGGATCTCCTCACGGCGTGCAGCCGGGATGCCTTCCTCGCCGCGATGATCGGCGATCGGCCACAGGCCGGCGCTCAGGGTGCTCATGGCAGGTGACGCTACTTGACAGCAGCGCGCTCGGCGAGAGCATCGCCGATCTCGCTGGTCGACCGGACGGTGGACCCCCGCGCCGCGAGGTCTGCTTCGACGGCCGCCTCGACACGACCGGCCATCTCCTCTTCGCCGATGAAATCCAGCAGCAGCGCCAGGCTCAAGACCGTCGCTGTCGGATCTGCCTTGCCCTGCCCGACGATGTCCGGTGCTGATCCGTGGACGGGTTCGAACATGCTCGGGTTGGTCCGGCTGGGATCGAGGTTGCCGCTAGCCGCCAGCCCGATGCCACCGCTGATGGCTGCGCCGATGTCGGTGAGGATGTCACCGAAGAGATTGTCCGTGACGATGACATCGAAACGCTCCGGTGACGTGACGAAGAACATCGCGGCCGCGTCGACGTGCTGGTAGGCGGTCGTGACCTCGGGGAACTCTGCCGCAACCCGATCGAAGGTCCGCTGCCACAGACTGCCGGAGTTGGTCAGCACGTTCGTCTTGTGCACCAAGGTGACGTGCTTGCGTCGGCGCATGGCGCGGCGAAAGGCCTCTCGGATGATCCGCTCGGCTCCAAAGGCGGTGTTCAAGCTCTCCTCGGTCGCGACCTCGTGCACGGTCCCCCGACGAAGCACCCCGCCGGCACCGACGTACGGTCCCTCGGTGCCCTCGCGGAAGACCACGAAGTCGATCTCGTCGGGCCCTTTCCCCGTCAACGGCGAGGCCACCCCCGGGAATAGTTTCACCGGCCGGTAGTTGACGTGATGATCGAGGGCGAACCGCAACGGCAGTAGGACGCCGCGCTCCAAGATGCCCGGCGCGACGCTGGGATCACCGATCGCCCCAAGCAGGATCGCGTCGTAGCCGCGCAGTTCCTCCAGGACACTGTCGGGAAGTGTCTCGCCCGTCCGGTTGTAGCGGCGGGCACCAAGGTCGTATTCGACGGTGGTCACCGACAGGTCGCCGCGGACGGCATCGAGGACCTTGAGTGCTTCAGCCACCACCTCAGAACCAATGCCATCGCCGGGGATGAGGGCGAGATTCACCTGTTGCGCCATGGGGGCAGAGAGTAGCGCGTGACTCACCCACAGTCGGCAAGCCGGCCCTGTGCAGGTGTATGCTCGCCTTTGATGTTGGCGAACCTGCAGCACATGCTGCTCCTTGGCTGCCGCGACGAGGCCTAACGACCGGCCCACTCGTCGCGGGGTCTCCTCATTCGCCGGTCACCCCACCCGCACTGCGCAAGCACTGAGGAGATGACGTGACCAGTTCGACCAACACCCCGGCAAACAACGGCACCCCGGCAAGCAACGACTATGAGCGTCGTTTCGCCCAGCGACCGTCAGGAATGCCCTGGCATCGCTATCGGCCCTTCACCCCCGTCGATCTGACCGATCGCACGTGGCCCGACCACACGATCACCACCGCTCCACGCTGGTGCGCGGTCGATCTGCGCGATGGCAACCAGGCCTTGATCGACCCGATGACACCCGGGCGCAAGAAGCGCATGTTCCAGTTGCTGGTCGACATGGGCTATAAGGAGATCGAGGTCGGTTTCCCCTCGGCATCGCAGACCGATTTCGATTTCGTCCGCATGCTCATCGAGGAGGACTTGATTCCCGATGACGTCCTCATCCAGGTCCTGACGCAATCGCGTGAACACCTCATCGAGCGCACCTTCGACGCGATCCGCGGCGCCAAGCAAGCCATCGTGCACTTGTACAACTCCACCTCGACACTCCAGCGACGGGTCGTCTTCGGTCTCGATCGCGACGGCATCAAGGACATCGCGGTCCACGGTGCGCAGCTATGCCTGAAGTACGCCGAGCAGATCGCCGACGAGACCGACGTGTACTTCGAGTACTCCCCTGAGTCTTTTACCGGGACTGAGCTGGAATACGCCGTCGAGGTGGTCGACGCCGTCACCGACGTGTGGCAGCCGACTCCCGAGCGCAAGGTGATCGTGAACCTGCCGGCCACGGTGGAAATGGCCACCCCGAACGTCTACGCAGACTCCATCGAATGGATGAATCGCAACCTTGCACGCCGCGATTCCCTCGTGCTCAGCCTGCATCCGCACAACGACCGAGGAACCGCTGTGGCCGCGGCCGAGCTGGGATACCTCGCCGGCGCCGACCGCATCGAGGGGTGCCTGTTCGGCAATGGTGAGCGAACCGGCAACGTGTGCCTGGTCACCCTCGGTATGAACCTGTTCAGCCAGGGCATCGATCCGCAGATCGACTTCTCCGACATCGACGACATCCGTCGCACCGTCGAATACTGCAATCAACTCCCCGTCAACGAACGCCACCCCTACGGCGGCGACCTGGTGTACACCGCCTTCTCCGGGTCACATCAGGACGCGATCAACAAGGGGCTGCGCGCACTGGAGGCTGAAGCTCTGGCCGACGAGACCGACGTTGACGACTTTCCGTGGGAGGTGCCCTATCTACCCATCGACCCCAAGGATGTCGGGCGCACGTACGAAGCAGTGATCCGAGTCAACTCGCAGTCGGGTAAGGGCGGAATCGCCTACATCATGCGCACCGAACACAGGCTCGAACTCCCACGTCGACTGCAGATCGAGTTCTCCCACGTGGTCCAAGAACGCACGGATTCCGAAGGGGGCGAGATCTCGCCGGAGAACATGTGGGCGGCTTTCTCCTCTGAGTACCTGCCCGACCCGGCTGCATCGTGGGGCCGCTTCTCCCTCGTTTCCGTCCGCCAGGATTCCGCCGTCGATGGGCAGACCACCGTGGACGTCGCCCTGCTCGATGAAGATCGTCAGATCAGCGTCAGCGGATCGGGTAACGGACCCGTTGCCGCTTTCTGCGCGGCGTTGAGCGAACTCGATCTTGATGTGCGGGTGCTCGACTACGCCGAGCACGCCATGAGCGCCGGTGGGGATGCGATCGCAGCGTCGTATTGCGAGTGCGCGGTTAACGGCCAGGTGCTGTGGGGTGTCGGTATTGATCCGTCCATCACGACGTCATCGTTGAAGGCGATCATCAGCGCGGTCAACAGGTCCTTGCGCAACTAATTCGCGACTGCTTGGCTGGTCTTCATGCTGTTGCCTCACCTCGAGCACAGATTGCACCGCACCGGAGGTGAGGGTGCCGAGGGGGGCTCCGGTCCTGCGCTGCTCGTCATCTGTGGCGTTGCGTTCGTGGTCGGCCTGGATATCACGATCATCAACGTCGCGGTTCCCGCCATTGGGGCCGGTCTTGATGCGAGCACAGCGGATCTGCAATGGATCGTGGACTCGTACAACATCGCACTCGCTGGTCTCATCCTGCTCGGAGCCGCTCTCGGTGAGCACCTGTCGCGCAAGTGGGTGTTTCTCTCCGGACTCCTGCTGTTCCTCGCCGGAACCACCGTGGCCGGCCTCTCCGCCGCGGTCGGCCCGCTGATCGCCGCACGATCGATCCAAGGAATAGGTGCTGCGCTCCTGCTCACCCCGGCACTGTCTCTCATCTCCGGGATCTTCCCGCCGGACAAGCGCGCACGGGCCATCGCGTGGTGGGCCACGGCGGGAGCCCTCGGCGTCGCCATCGGTCCGATAGCAGGTGGCCTACTGGTGAGCACCCTGTCGTGGAATTGGATCTTCTTCGTCAACGTGCCCCCGCTGCTGGTGTTCCTCATCGTGGGCTCGTTCGTTCTTCCTGAGGGCCGCGGACAGACCATGGGGCGCCTCGATGTCATCGGCGCGGTGCTGTCGGTCCTGGGATTCGCCCTGCTGCTCGGAGGATTGATCGAGGGTCCCCGGTGGTCGTGGTCGCCGCCGGTGTTATCAGCGATCGTCGCCGGTGGCGTCATCGTGGCAGCCTTCGTGATGTGGGAACTGCGACGCACAGACCCCCTGTTCGATATTCGCGTGCTCGCCGAGCGCCCTGTCACGGCGGCAGCGCTCGCACTGTTCACCACCTACGTTGCGTTCACCGGAATCTTGTTCCTCGTCCCCCAGCATCTGCAGGGAGTGGACGGTTACAGCGTGCTGGTCGCCGGACTTGCCATGGTTCCGCTTGCACTGGTCTTCTGGTTGGTCTCACGCGTCGCCCCGAAGATCGCCGAGCGCATCGGAACACCCCGAGCACTCATCCTCGGACTCGCCTTCATCTCCGGCGGCTTCGCCCTGCTGGCTGCGACCGCCCCCGCGTCGAGCTTGCTACCGGTGATAGCGGCGACCTGCGTCAGCGCAGTCGGGTGGGGACTGACGATTCCGCTGGGGTCGGTGGTGATCCTCAACGGCCTTCCTGCTGCCAAGACCGGATCGGCCGCCGGGACGAGCATGTTCTCTCGTTTCGCCGGTGCAGCGGCGGGCGTCGCCCTTCTGGGTACGGCGTTGAGTTCAGCATACGGGTTTGCGCTTCAACCAACTCTTGCTTCGTTGGGCGACGTCGTACCAGCAGGCGCGACGGGCTCACTGCAGCAGACGATGTCCATCGCTGAAACTTTGCCCGAGCCGGCCCGCAGCACACTGGAGGCCGCTGCTGATTCGGCGTTCGTCGACGCTTCGATGTTCGCCTACCTGGTCGGTCTTGCTACATCGCTGGTCACACTCGCGGTGTGCCTATGGCTGCTGCGTTCGGGAATCAAACGACGCTGACACCGCGGCCGGTGTGAGCTCCGATCTCATCGACGATGCCCGCCAGGGTTGCTGCCGGTACCGGGCTGTCCACTGTCAGCACGATGAGGGCATGACCCCCGGCATCGTCACGACTGACCTGCATGCCACCGATGTTGATCTGTGCCTCACCGAGCAGGCGTCCGACAACGCCGACCATCCCGGGACGATCGTGGTAGCGGAACAGCGCCATGTGATCGCTGATCGGTACGTCGACGTCGAACTCATCGACCTCGACGAGTTTCTCCACGTGTCGCGCCCCGGTCACCGTGCCCGACACCGACAGGGTGACACCGTCGGTAAGGGTCAGCCGCACGCGCACGAGAGTGCGGTGATCGGCGCTCTCACGATCGGTCGTCAAGGCGACCTCGACACCGCGCTGTTCGGCTAGCACCGGCGCGTTGACGAAGGACACAGCATCGTGCACCAGCCCGGAGAACACGCCCTTCAACGCGGCGAGTTCGATGACCCGGACGTCGAGGTCGGCAGCTTCACCACGGACTTCGATATCCACGCGTTCGACGGCGGTCTCCACGAGTCCACTGGCGATCTGCCCGAGATGCTCAGCGAGGGGCAGCAGGGGTCGGATGGGTTCAGCGACCACCCCGCCTTGCACGTTGACCGCATCCGGCACGAGTTCCCCGGCCAACGCCAGTCGAACCGAACGCGCCACTGCGATCCCGGCCTTCTCCTGCGCCTCATCGGTCGAGGCGCCAAGGTGCGGGGTCGCCACGACGCTCTCCAAGCCGAACAGGGGCGAGTCGGTGCAGGGCTCACTGGCATAGACGTCCAGGCCCGCGCCCGCTACCCGACCCTCGGTCATGGCCTCGAACAACGCTGCTTCATCGATGATGCCCCCACGCGCGGCGTTGACGATGTGCACGGTGGGCTTGACGAGGCGCAACTTCTCGGCATCGATCAGGTTCGCGGTCTCGGGTGTCTTGGGCAGGTGGATGGTGATGAAATCCGACTCGGCCAGCAGCTCCTCGAGGGTGACCATGCGCACCCCGATCTGAGCGGCGCGAGCAGGCTGCACATAGGGGTCGTAGGCGATCAATCGAACTCCGAAAGCCGATAGACGCTGAGCCACCAGGATGCCGATTCGCCCGAGGCCCACAATGCCGACGGTCTTCTCTGTCAATTCAACACCGGTGTACTTCGACCGCTTCCACTCCCCGCCCTTCAGCGACAGATTGGCCGGAACGATCTTGCGAGCGCTGGCCAGCAGCAGCCCGACCGCGAGTTCCGCGGCACTGACGATGTTGGAGGTCGGGGCGTTGACCACCATGACACCAGCCTGCGTGGCCGCCTTCACGTCGACGTTGTCCAAGCCGACTCCCGCGCGAGCGATCACCTTCAGTTTCGATGCCGCCGCAATCGCTTCAGCATCGACCTTCGTGGCTGAACGAACCAGGATGGCATCCACGTCCGCGATCGCCGGCAGCAGCTGGGAACGATCGGCACCATCGCAGTAACGGATCTCGAAGTCTGGGCCGAGGGCCTCGACAGTCGCCGGGGAGAGTTCTTCGGCGATGAGCACGACGGGCTTGGACACTAGACACCTCGCGGGGAAATCT
>JAGYOB010000381.1 GCA_018399515.1 Candidatus Nanopelagicales bacterium | reverse complement strand
GCTTCTGGGGTCTCGGCGAAGAGCCGCCGAACATGATCGAACACGCCGGTGTAGGTCGCCGGGTTACTCCGCGGCGTACGACCGATCGGGCTCTGGTCGACGTGAACGACTTTGTCAAGATGCTCCAGCCCCTTGACGCGCCGATGGCGACCGGGGACGGTCCGGGCACCGTGCAGATCCCGGGCCAGCACGTTGTAGAGAATGTCATTAACCAGGGTCGACTTGCCCGAGCCACTCACCCCGGTGACCCCGACGAGGCAGCCCAAGGGGAACTCCACGGTGACATCCCGCAGATTGTGTTCTTTCGCGCCCTCGATGGTCAGCATCCGATCCGCAGTGATCGGTCGTCGGATCTGCGGCACCTCGATGGTGCGGCGCCCAGAAAGATAAGCCCCGGTGAGGGATTCCGCGTTGTCGATCAATTCCGAATACGGACCACTCACCACGATCCGGCCACCATGCTCGCCTGCCCCCGGACCGATATCGACAACCCAATCTGCCGTGCGAATCGTGTCCTCATCGTGCTCGACGACGATCAGCGTGTTCCCCAGGTCACGGAGTCTCACGAGCGTCTCGATGAGCCGATGGTTATCTCGCTGATGGAGCCCGATGCTGGGCTCATCCAACACGTAGAGCACGCCGACGAGCCCGGAGCCAATCTGCGTCGCCAGCCGAATCCGTTGCGCTTCACCACCCGCCAACGTGCCCGCTGGCCGGTCCAGAGAGAGGTAATCAAGGCCGACGTCAACAAGGAAGGCCAGTCGTTCGTTGACCTCTTTCATGACGCGTGCGGCGATCTGGGCGTCTCGCTTATCGAGAGCCAATCCGGCAAGAAACTGTGCGGCATCACCGATCGGCATTCCAGACACGTCTGCGATGCTGCGATCGGCGATAGTGACCGCGAGACTCACCGGCTTCAGCCTAGCTCCGCCGCACTCGGCACAGGGCACCTCACGCATATAGCCGGCGAAACGATCCCGACTCGTATCCGTTTCAGCCTCGGCATGCCGGCGCTCCACATACGGGATCACGCCCTCGAAGGTGGTGAAGTAACTGCGTTGGCGCCCGTATCGATTGCGGTATCGGACGTGCACCTCGGTGGGATGACCCGACAGGATGGCCTTACGCGCCTTCGCAGGCAGTGCCTTCCACGGGGTGTCCGTGTCGAATCCGAGTTCATCACCGAGCGCTTCGAGCAGCCGCGAGAAATAATCGGTTACATGTCCGGCTGACCACGGGGCGATGGCGCCGCCTGCCAGACTCAACTCATCGTCGGGGATGACGAGCTCGGGATCGACCTTCATGCGCGTTCCCAATCCTGAACAGGACGGACAGGCCCCGAACGGAGAGTTAAACGAGAAGGAGCGGGGCTCGAGTTCTTCGAAACTCAACCCATCCTTGAGACAAGCGAGATGTTCACTGAACATCTGCTCGCGTTCGAGATCGTCCTCGGCAAGATCCACCCGGTCGATCACGACCAGCCCTCCGGACAGACGCAGCGCCGTTTCCACCGAGTCGGTCAGTCGACGTCGAGCGCTGTCCTTCACTGCGACCCGATCGATGACCACCTCGATGGAATGCTTCTCAGACTTCTTCAGGGTCGGGGACTCATCGAGATTGTGAATAACTCCATCAACACGGACCCGGGCGTATCCCTGGGACTGCAATTGGCGAAACAGGTCGGTGTACTCACCCTTCCGTTCGCGCACCACGGGACTGAGAATGGCGAAGCGCGTCCCCTGAGGCATAGCGAGCAATTGATCGACGATCATCTGCGGCGTTTGACGAGCGATGGGTGACCCGCATTCGGGACAGTGCGGGCGGCCGATCCGTGCGTACAGCAGCCTCAGGTAGTCGTAGACCTCCGTGATCGTGCCGACCGTCGACCGAGGATTCCGCGACGTCGACTTCTGATCGATGGAGACCGCCGGGGACAGCCCCTCGATGAAATCCACATCAGGCTTGTCGAGTTGCCCGAGGAACTGTCGTGCATACGCTGACAGACTTTCGACGTACCTACGCTGGCCCTCAGCGAAGATGGTGTCGAAGGCGAGGCTCGATTTGCCGGAACCCGAAAGCCCGGTGAACACGATCAGAGCGTCCCGCGGTAAGTCGAGGCTGACGTCCTTGAGATTGTGCTCACGGGCACCGCGAACGAGCAGGCGATCTGACACGTTGTTGAGAGTAGCCCGTCGGTAGCGAGCCCCCTAGAGTGGGGCGAAAGCACCAGGTGCTGCAGCGAGGAGGCGGAGATCATGCCATCGAACGACCGAGAACAGTCCGGCTACGACGGGCGCGTCAGTGTCTCCGGGCCACCTCAGACGCGCCAACTCGACGCTATGTCGGTGACCAAGATGGCGGTGGGACCGTACAACAACAACACCTATCTGCTTCGGTGCGACCGCACCGGTGCCGGGTTGCTCATCGACGCGGCTGCCGAACCTGAGCGCCTACTCGAACTCGTCGCCGACATCGCCGACCTTCGCATCGCCACGACCCACGGACACCCCGATCACTGGCAGGCCCTGTCCGATGTCGTGGCGGCGACGGGAGCCTCCACCATGGCCGGTCGACTCGACGCACCGGACATCCCGATTCCCTCGGATCGACTTCTCGACGGGGGTGAATTCATCGACGTGGGTGACATCCGTCTGCGAACGATTCATCTCCAAGGACACACTCCCGGGTCGATCGTCTTCGTCTATGACGATCCGACAGGCAATGCTCACGTCTTCACCGGGGATTGCCTGTTCCCGGGAGGCGTCGGCAAGACCTGGGACGATTCCGAGCGTTTCGATTCGCTGTACTCCGGCGTCGTGCGGGAACTCTTCAACTCCCTCGACGACTCCGCGTGGATCTACCCGGGTCACGGCTTTGACACCACGATCGGCGCGGAACGACCCCACCTCGACGAGTGGCGCGAGCGAGGCTGGTAGCCACGCTTAGGGCTGCGCGCTTTCACCGTTGGGCTCGTCGGGCTCCTGGCGTTCCTCGCCGCGTCGGGGCTCGAGCACTGTTCCAGCATGAGCGCGCAGCGATGGGTCCCTGCGCACCTTCCACCATGAAGCCAGGGTGACTGTGATCAGCACTCCCCCGATGACCCCGAGGGACAGCCCGGTGGAGATCTTCGGGATGGCGGTGTTCTGCTCGTGCGCGAAGGTGAGGATCAACTTAAACCCGATGAAAATCAAGATCGCTGATAGCCCGATCGATAGGTAGACCAGCCTGTCCAATAGTCCCCGCAGGACGAAATAGAGTGCGCGTAGGCCGAGCAGCGCCGCGGCATTCGCCATGAAGACCAGGTATGGCTCCGTCGTCACGCCGAACGTCGCGGGGATGGAGTCCAAAGCGAACAGCAGATCGGTGGATCCGATTGCTAGCATCACCAACAGCAGCGGCGTGAGCATCCGCTTTCCATCTATCCGAGTGAAGAGCTTTGTCCCCTCGAAACGATCAGCCACCGGGAACCACCGGCGAGCCACCCGCACGACGAGGTTCTCTTTCGGCTCGGGATCGTCATCGCGATGTCGAGCAAGTTGCACTCCCGTCCAGATGAGGAAGGCACCGAAGATGACGAACGTGAACGAGAAGTAGGCAATCGCCGCGGCACCGATCGCAATGAAGACAGCCCGGAAAACAAGTGCGAGCATCACCCCGAATAACAGCACCCGCTGATGAAGGACACTGGGCACCGCAAACTGCGTCAAGATGATGACGAAGACGAATAGGTTGTCCACGCTCAGCGATTTCTCGACCAGATACGCCGCGAAGAACTGGGTACCCAGGGTCGATCCCTGCCAGAACCAGACGAGTATCCCGAATGCGATGGCGATCGCGATGTAGAAGACCGACCACAGTGACGCCTCTCGGAACGACACGTCATGCGGGTGTCGGCTGACCGTGAAGAAGTCGATCGCCACGAGCAAGATGATGGCGCCGATGGAGAACGCCCAGATCGCGAACGTCACCTCCATGCTCGGCCTCCGCTCGCGACTCGTGGTTGGACGCTACGACGCATCGACGGCACTGGCTTCGCTCATCTGCCGCAACTCCTTCTTCAACTCCGCGATCTCGTCCCGATAGCGGGCCGCAACCTCGAACTGCAGGTCACCGGCAGCATTGCGCATCTGCTCGGTCAATTCCGAGATCAATGCGACCAGGTCGGCTGCTGCTGCACCCCCGCGACGCGGTCGGGCGGGGCCATCGGTGAGCACGTGCTGCTCCAGAAGCTTGGCGGTATCGGCGTCTTCACGAGCAAGAGTGTCGGTGATATCCGCGATGCGCTTGCGCAACGGCGTGGGATCGATACCGCGTTCGGTGTTGTAGGCCTCCTGCTTCGCACGGCGTCGGTTAGTTTCGTCAATCGCGCGAGCCATCGAAGGCGTGACCTTGTCGGCATACATGTGGACCTCGCCGCTCACGTTACGCGCCGCACGTCCGATGGTCTGAATCAGCGACGTCTCCGACCTCAAGAAACCCTCTTTATCTGCATCCAGGATGGCCACCAGAGATACTTCAGGCAGGTCCAATCCCTCACGCAGCAGGTTGATGCCGACCAAGACATCGAACTGGCCCTGGCGTAGCTCGCGCAGCAGTTCGATACGCCGTAGGGTGTCGACCTCGGAATGCAGGTACTGCACACGAACGCCCTTATCCAGCAGGTAGTCGGTGAGCTCCTCAGCCATCCGTTTGGTCAACGTCGTCACCAGGATCCGCTCCTGCCGCTCGACTCGAACAGTGATCTGGTGCAGCAGATCGTCGATCTGTCCCTCGGTGGGTTTCACCGTCACGAGCGGATCAAGTAGCCCGGTCGGCCGGATGACCTGTTCAACGAATTCCCCGCCCGCCTGGGCCAATTCGAAGGACCCGGGTGTTGCCGACAGATACACGGTTTGGCCGGTGCGTTCGCGGAACTCCTCCCAGCGGAGCGGACGATTATCCATGGCGCTGGGTAACCGGAACCCGTGCTCGACCAGGGTCCGCTTGCGACTCATATCGCCCTCGTACATGCCACCGATCTGGGGCACGCTCACATGCGATTCATCGATGATGAGCAAGAAGTCCTCAGGAAAGTAGTCAAGAAGACAGTTCGGCGATGACCCCGGCTCCCTACCGTCGATGTGCAGGGAGTAATTCTCGATCCCTGAACAGATGCCCATTTCCCGCATCATCTCCAGGTCGTAGGACGTTCGCATCCGAAGCCGTTGCGCCTCGAGAAGACGCCCCTGCTGCTCCAACTCGACCAACCGGTCAGCAAGTTCGCTCTCGATTCCTGCGATCGCTCGTTGCATCCGTTCTGGACCTGCCACGTAGTGAGTAGCTGGGAAGATCGAGATCTCCGAATCTTCGGTCATCACTTCCCCGGTGATCGGATGCAGGGTCATCAGCCGCTCCACCTCGTCCCCGAACAAATCGATGCGCACCGGGTGAGTTTCGTAGACGGGAAATACTTCGATCGTGTCACCACGCACCCGGAAGGTTCCCCGCTCGAAGGAGACATCATTGCGCGCATACTGGATATCGACCAGGCGTCGCAGCAACGCGTCGAGATCGTGCTCCTCCCCCGTTCGCAGCCGAACCATGCGGTCGACATACTCCTGCGGGGTACCCAGCCCGTAGATCGCTGAGACGGTGGCGACAACCACCACATCGCGTCGAGTGAGCAGAGAATTCGTCGCGGAATGCCGAAGTCGTTCCACCTCCTCGTTGATCGAGGAATCCTTCTCGATGAACGTATCCGTGGTGGGCACGTAGGCCTCAGGTTGGTAGTAGTCGTAGTAGGAGACGAAGTACTC
>JAGYOB010000380.1 GCA_018399515.1 Candidatus Nanopelagicales bacterium | reverse complement strand
AGATCGCGCTTCCACGGCAGCGCCGAGCCACCACCCTTGCGGGTCACCTTGGGAACCGGACAGCCGAAGTTCAAGTCGATGTGATCGGCCAGATCCTCAGCGACCACCATGCGCACGGCCTGGGCGATGACGGCCGGGTCGACTCCGTAGAGCTGGATCGATCGAGGGGCTTCATCGGGTTCGAATCGGATCATGTCCAACGTGGCCGCATTGCGTTCCACGAGTGCGCGAGAGGTGATCATCTCGCTCACGTACAGACCCGCCCCCGCTTCGCGGCACAGCCGCCGGAATGCGCGATTGGTGATGCCCGCCATGGGCGCCAGCACCACGGGGGGCGTCACGACATGCGTCCCCACAGCCAGCCCGATCACGGGCTCCATTGTGGTGCATGGGCCCACCGCAGGTTTCCGGCGGCGTGTCGGTCCCGCCGTCCTGGGTGACGGGCTATGCTAATGACATTCATTCTCATCTAGGAGGACCTATGAACCGTTCTGCCCTCGTCGCCGCTATCGCCGATCGCACCCAGCAGCCCTCCGCCACCGTCGATGCCGTGATCGAGGGTCTGGCGTCGGTGCTCGTGGAGGCTGCAGCGGACGGAACGCGCATCCATCTGCCGGGTCTGCTTACGGTCGAAACGGTGGTCCGACCCGCACGCCAGGGGCGCAATCCACAGACCGGCCAACCCATGATGATCGCCGAGCGACGGGTCCCCAAGATCAGCGCGGGCGCGACCTTGAAGCGGGCTGCCGCCGGTGAGTAACACCCCGCCCACCGATGTCATCGGCATCGACCAGCGCGGAATCCCCACACACGCCTGCCTGGTCTGCGGCAGCACGGTGTTCACCGTCTACGCGAGTTTCGAGGACTACGAGATCGTGGCGTGGTGGATGGACGCTGAGTGTGCCCAGTGCGGCAGTCCACTCACCGCGCCGTGCCCGGCCGATCGCCCGGTCGAGGAGTTCTAGCGTTTGAACAGCCGGCCGAAGAAGGAGTGTTCGCGCTTATAGGCCGACATCTCCTCCGCCGTGCACGAGCAGCGGGCGTTCTTGGGGACTCCGGCGAGGACCTGGTTGACGTGCTGACCGCACCCGGCCCAGCTCGCCTTCTCGCATCGCTTGCACATCACCTGTCGACACATGATCAGCAAGATACCCCAGGGGGTATCTTCGGATCAACTCAGCGGGCGGTTCCCACCAGTGTGGGCGCCACGGGCGGCAGATTAGTGATCGTGATGTCGCGCAGGTTCGCCCCGTCGAAACCGGCGCGGGTCAGCGCCGACCGCGTATCCCGATCGGCATGGCAACCGCCGGCGAGTCGCGGCCACACCGGTGCGACGAGTCGCTGACTGCGACGTAGCCAGGTGCCCTCGGGGGCACGCACGTGCTCCATCACGCACACAACCCCGCCCGGACGTAGAACCCGGCGGACTTCGGCGAGCGCAGCATCGACATCGGCGACGGTGCACATGACATAGGCCAGCAGCACCGAGTCGACGCGGTCGTCGGGAATCGGCATCGATTCGGCGAAGGCATCGATCACCTCGACATCGATGCCCCGGGCACGCGCTGCATCGATTCGTGGAGCAGCCGATGCGCGCATCGATGCGCTGGGCTCGATGGCGATCACGCTGGTCACCGCATCGGGCAGATGATCGAGGTCGTGACCGGGGCCCAACCCGACGATGAGCAGGCGGCCGGTCGCGGGAGCTAACGCCCGCTCGCGCAACTCCCCTAATCCCGCTCGCTCTCCCGCTCCGGCTACGGCGCGGTAGACCAGGGTGAAGAACGGATGATCGTGACCGGCCATTCGGCGATTATCCCGACCGAAATCTCGGGGGCAGGAAACTTCGGGCGATTCTTGGGGCGAATTCGGCCCATATGGGGCTCGATTCGCCCGAAGAAGGGCTAGCAGGCGGGCAGGCGCTGGGCCAGCCAGCCGGTCAGGGCGTCGAGGCCGATGCGCTCCTGGGACATCGAGTCGCGGTCGCGGACGGTGACGGCCTGGTCGTCGAGGGTGTCGAAGTCCACGGTCACGCAGTACGGCGTGCCGATCTCGTCCTGGCGGCGATAGCGCCGGCCGATCGCACCGGCATCATCGAACTCCACGTTCCAGCGCTTGCGCAGGTCGGCAGCCAGATCGCGGGCCTTGGGCGACAGGTCAGCATTGCGCGACAACGGCAGCACCGCGGCCTTCACCGGCGCCAGGCGCGGATCGAAGCGCAGCACCGTGCGCGTATCCACTCCACCCTTGGCATTCGGTGCCGAATCCTCGTCATAGGCATCGAGGAGGAACGCCAGCACGCATCGGGTCAGGCCGGCTGCCGGCTCGATGACGTAGGGCACCCATCGCTCGCCGAGATCCTGGTCGAAGTACGACAGATCAGTCCCCGAATGCTCACCGTGGGTGGACAGGTCGTAATCGGTGCGGTTGGCGATGCCTTCCAATTCCGCCCACTCAGAACCGGCGAAGCGGAAGCGATATTCGATGTCGACGGTGCGCTTGGCATAGTGGCTCAGCTTCTCCGACGGGTGCTCGAAGAAGCGCATGTTGTCCGGGTTCATCCCCAGATCGGTGTACCAATCCCAGCGCGCCTGCAGCCAGTACTCGTGCCATTCCTCATCGGTTCCGGGCTTGACGAAGAACTCCATCTCCATCTGCTCGAACTCG
>JAGYOB010000379.1 GCA_018399515.1 Candidatus Nanopelagicales bacterium | reverse complement strand
ATTTCGCACCTGGTGACCCGATCGAGGGTGACCATGTGAGCACCGACGAGGATCTCAGCCTGCACCTATCGATCGCTCGCACCTAGCGCGAGGCGCCTTCGGTGCGGGCTACTCGTCGAGAGCCGCCTGCGCGGACGCGATAGCGGGAGGTGGACCGACGACGGAATCCTCCTTCGAGGCCGCCCGATCGAAGTCCGCCAACTGTCCGGCGATGTGATCACGCAACGCGATCCGGTAGTTGCGTTCGAAAGTCCGCAACTGACCCACCTGCTTTTCCAGCGCGGTTCGCTGGGCGTCGAGATCAGCGGTGACCTCCGCTGCCTGCGACCGCGCCTTGGACAAGATCGTCGAGGCCTCCGACTTCGCGTGCGCCACCGTCTCGTCGGCCGTGCGCTGGGCGATCTCGAGGATCTTCAACGCCTGCTCCGACGGGGGTGTCTGATCAGACACCCCCGATGCCTGCGCGACCTCGACCTGCTCGATCTCGACCTGCTCGACGTGCACTTCCGCGACTTCGACGTCGGTGGTTTCGGCGATGGCCTCCTGCACCGGAGCTGATGCTTCGTCCATCGCGTCGTCAGCACTGGGCGTGGCACTGGGTGTCGCGCTCGGTGTTGCACTCGCCTGCGCGACGACGGCCGCCAGCGCCGGGTTGGCCGGGGTTGGATCGACAGGAGCGGACTCCTCCTTCGCACCCGCCGCGCGATTCTGCGCCGCCAGCGCCCGCGACTGGGCCTGGGTCACCTGTGCCCGCAGATCGTCGTTTTCGGCAAGCAGCCGACCGATCTCGGCCTCGACCGAGTCGAGGAACGCATCCACCTCGTCCATGTCGTACCCGGTGCGCATCCGCACCGTGGTGAACTGCTGATTGTGCACATCGGCGGGTGTAAGTGCCATGGCGGTGCTCCTTCGAACGGATGTGTTCCTATGTGAACGCGAGAGCGACATTGATCAAGATCTGCACCGCGATGATCAATACCAAGAACGCCAGATCGAATTGGATTCCCCCGAGTTTCAACGGAGGAATAACCCGGCGCAGCAGGCGCAGCGGTGGATCGGTGAGGCTGTACAGAATCTCGGCCAGGATAAGCAGCGGGCCGCGCGGTCGCCAGGATCGAGCGAAGATCTGGACGAAGTCGAAGATCAACCGACCGATGAGTACAAGCCAATACAGCCACAAGACGGTGGCGATCACCTGACCGACCGCAGCCACCGTCTCATCTCCTCACTCGCAGACAACCATCCCTGTTCGGGCAATCCTACAGGTTGATCATCGACTCAACTTTGGTTGAAAAACCCGTTCTGGGCCAATTGGACTCGAGCTTCAGCGCCGACATCGACGTTTTCTGGGGACAACAGAAACACCTTGTTCGTCACCCGCTCGATCGTGCCATGCAGGCCGAAGACCAGACCGGCGGCGAAGTCGACGATGCGTTTGGCATCGCCGTCTTCCATCTCGGTCAGGTTCATGATCACCGGGATACCCTCGCGGAACTCCTCGCCGATCCTGCGGGCATCGTTATAGGTGTGCGGATGGATCGTGGTGATCCGGTACAGATCCGCACCCACGGCCGGGGCTGCGCGCGTGGGAGTCGGATCGACGTCGACACCGCGGTCGCCACTGCGATCGACGCCGCGGTCGCCACCGCGCGGTTCGCGGTCTCGGGTGGACACCCGCTCGTCGCGGAACGTGCGCACCGACGAGGGCGGATCGGCCACCGTCACGGAGCGGTAATCCGAGGCACCTGATCGACGTGAGGCGCGACGTTCGCGGCGCTGGGTTTCCTCGTCCGGTTCGTCGTAGTTGTCGATCTCATCACTGCGATACGGATCATCGCGGTAGGGGTCGTCATCCTCGACGAGGCCCAGGTACACCGCCATCTTGCGCATCGAGCCTGCCATGGTGTGCCTTTCGAGTCGGTATGCCTTTCGGCTCGTGTGGAGGCCCCCGCCGCACCTGCGGGGCCTACTGGGAGTTGACGCTACCCGAGCGGAGGCCTGCTCCCCAGGATCGCCGAGCCGACGCGTAGGTGTGTCGCGCCAGCGGACACGGCCTGTTCGAGGTCCTCGCTCATCCCCGCAGACATCCACGTCGCCTGAGGATGGGCACTGCGAACGCGGTCGGCGACCTCGCGCAAGGTGGCGAACGCCGCCTGCGGATCGCCCCCCAGCGGCGCGACACCCATCACCCCGCGCAGCATGAGCCCCTCGGTGTCGGCGATCTGATCGGCCAGGGCGAGGCCCTGCTCGCCGGTTGCGCCCCCGCGTCCGGCGCTGGGTTCGGGGTCGAGGGACACCTGCACCAGACACCCCAGCTCGGTAGTCGCTCCAGCTTCGATGCGCTCCTGCGCGCCGCGGGCCAGCCCGGCGAGCAGTTTGGGTCGATCCACCGCATGCACGACATCGGCGTATCGAGCGATCTCGCGGGCCTTATTGGATTGGATCTGGCCGATGAAGTGCCAGGTCAGCGACGGTGCCGCCGCATCGGCGCATGCGATCCGCTTCTCGCGCAACTCCCCCGCTTTGTTCTCACCCATGTCAGCGACTTTGAGGTCGGCCAGTGCGAGCACGTCGCTGGTCGGCCAGGTCTTGGTCACCACGATCAGGTGCACGTCACCGTCATCGCGACCGGCCGCCCGGCAGGCAGCCTCGATGCGCGACCGGGTCGAAGCGAGCCCCTCGGCGAGTTCGCGGCGGCGCTGCCCGCCGTTGAGTTCAGCGGTGCCCTCGGTCATCGTCGTGGCGACCGTCGGATGATCACGCCGGCCTGCCGCCCGGTGCGCCCATCCCGCCGGTAGGAATACAACCGATCATCCTCGGCCGTACAGGTCTCGATCACCTCGGCTGCGATCTGGTATCTCGCCAGTTGCTCGAGCACACCAGCACGGACATCGACGGCCGGGGTTCCCTGCGCGGTCACGGCGTAGGCCGATTCGGCCGCCGCCGCGACCTGCTCGCGCACATCGTCACCGACCTCGTAGCACGCCGGACAGATCGCCGGGCCCACCCAGGCGCGGATCGATGCCGGCTGCACCCCTCGCTCGACGAATGCCTCGATCGAGGCAGGCACGACACCGGCAACCACGCCCCGCCACCCCGCGTGCACCGCCGCGATCGTGCCCTGCGGGCCCGCGAGCAGGATGGGCACGCAATCGGCGACCTGCGCGACCAGCGCCACGTCCTGGGCTTCGGTGAGCACAGCATCCGCCTGCGGGGGTTCCACCTCACCCAGTGGACCCGCGACGACCACGAGCTCGCGTCCGTGCACCTGCGTCATCGTCACGAGATCATCGACGCCGATCCCCAGGTTCGCCGCCAGTCGCTCCCGGTTGGCAGCGACCGCATCCGGATCATCGTCGACGTGCAGCGCCAGATTGGCTTCGCCGTAGGGCGGTGCGCTGACCCCGTCGGTGCGATCGGTGAACTGCCACGCGACCACCGAGCCATCGGCTAACGCAACATCGCCGCGTGCGAGAACACCCATGGCTCAAGCTCGGGCAGGGCCGGTCGACTACTTCAAGAAGTCAGGAACGTCGAGGTCATCGCCGCCCTCGACATCGTCGAACACGACGGTGCGAGAAGGTGCTGCGGGCTGCCTCGGTTCGGGCGCCGGCTCTGCGGTGACCGGGATGGCCGGTGCATCCTGCGGGCTCTGCGACGTTGCCACGGCAGCGGCTACCGGGGTCTCGTCGGCAACCTTGCGCGTCACCGGCTGAGTGCGTCGGGTGGGCGGGGTGCCTCCATCGAAGCCAGCGGCGATCACGGTCACGCGGACTTCGTCGGCGAGCGTGTCGTCGATCACCGCTCCGAAAATAATGTTGGCGTCGGGGTGTGCGGCATCAGACACAAGCCGGGCGGCTTCGTTGATCTCGAATAGGCCCAGGTCGCTGCCTCCGGAGACACTCAACAGCACGCCGTGGGCCCCTTCGATGCTCGCCTCGAGCAGGGGCGAGGAGATCGCCCGTTCGGCGGCTTCGAGAGCGCGTTCATCACCGCGTGCGCTGCCGATTCCCATGAGCGCAGACCCGGCCCCTGACATCACGCTCTTGACGTCGGCGAAGTCGAGGTTGATCAGACCGGGTGTGGTGATGAGGTCGGTGATACCTGAGACACCCTGCAGCAGAACGTGATCGGCTTGACGGAACGCATCGATGACGCTGACGTTGCGGTCGGCGAGGCTGAGTAGGCGATCGTTGGGAATCACGATGAGAGTGTCGACTTCTTCTCGCAGGTTCTCCACGCCGATCTCGGCCTGGGTCGACCGACGGCGGCCTTCGAAACCGAACGGACGCGTGACGACACCGATGGTCAACGCCCCCAGGCTGCGCGCGACCCGCGCAACGACCGGGGCCCCACCCGTTCCGGTGCCACCTCCTTCGCCGGCGGTGACGAACACCATGTCGGCTCCGCGGAGCACCTCTTCGATCTCTTCGGCGTGATCCTCGGCGGCCTGACGGCCGACATCGGGATCGGCGCCAGCGCCCAGGCCCCGGGTGAGATCGCGACCGATGTCGAGCTTGACGTCGGCGTCGCTCATCAGCAGGGCTTGCGCGTCGGTGTTGATGGCGACGAATTCCACGCCCTTCAACCCGACATCGATCATCCGGTTGACGGCGTTCACGCCGCCGCCGCCGATGCCGACGACCTTGATGACGGCGAGGTAGTTCTGCGGTGCGGCCACGAGCGCATCCCTTCCGATGGTTCGACGCGTCCGTCGACCACCGTGCTCATTCACGCACGGATCTCAATCTCACGTTAAGATCAAGATGGTCGCACGCCTATCGTGTTCGCCAGCGTAGGCACCCGATCTGGGGGTGTGCAAGCCGCCACGCGGTCAGGGCGTCAGCGGTCCTGGTTGCGATCCGGATGCCGCTCCCGCGATCAGCGCGTCCACATCGGCGCCGATCGCGGTGGCCCAGCGGCACACCAGCGTCGCCGATCCGCTGGATCCACAGGCCAGCCGCGCGAGCGGATCGGGATCGGGCACGTCTGCAGCCAGCCCGGTCGCAGGAACCCGCTCGGGATCAGGATGCGACGAACCTTCGATCCTGGTCCACGTCCGCCCGGGCTCGACACAGCCGACATCGGCGAGCATGCGCACGGTCCGGCCGTGCCGATTGCACGCTGACGGATCGGCGGTGATGACGCGCACCGGCGGGTGCCGCGGGTCTGCGGCGCACCGTCGAACACGATGGTGCCGGTCGACCGGGTCCAACAGCAGGAGTCCATCGAGGTGGTCCGACCAGCCCGCGACGACGGCGCCGCCCGCCGAATGCCCGATGCCGATCAGGGGCATGCCCAGAGCGCGTTCGCGCACTGCGGCGATGATCTGGACCCCGAAGTCGTCGAGCCAGACCGGATCGTGCAGCGATCTGCGGGCGGTGAACGACGGGATCGACGGACGGACGGTGAGGCAGCCACGGTTGGCGAGGAATCCGGCGATGCCAGCCATGTTCCGCGCGGATCGCGCGAAGCCGTGCAGCACGACGACGCTCGCCCGAACCGGAGCATCAGGGCTATCCCACAGCAGCGACATCATCGACAATGGGGTCGGATTCCCCGGAGTTGGACGTGGTCGGCGCCGTCGGTGCCGAGACGTTGTACCGATCCCATTGGGGGGATAGAAGTGCCTGCAGCACATCGGCTTTCAACTCTGATCGGTCAGCATCCCCCCACACCACCTGGCTGCCATCTCGCAGGATCAGCGTGACGTCATTGCGCGTGGTCGCCTCGATCACGTCGGTCGCACCCCGCAGGTCGACCGGCAACTGTGCGGCGACGGCTAACGCGGCCGGTAATCCCGCACCCGTTGCCGCCACCAGCGGCAGATCGGTGGGCTGTTGCTCGACGGCGGTGACCACCATGCCTTCGAGATCGACCAGGTCGTATCCCTCGGCTCCGACCGCCGCGGCGACCGGGGTCCGCCGCTGGACATCGATGACCAGCGTGCGCGGCCACTGCCGCACCACCTGCACCGTAGCCACCTGCGGCAGCGCGGAGACTCGAGCGACGATGGCGTCTGCGGGAACGCGCACCAAAGGCGTACCCTCGGGCACCTCGATCACGGCTTCGACGTCCCCGACCGGGAACTCACCGGCTGACTCGGGTGCCTCACCGCTGACGACAACCTGGACGTCCTCGACGCTCAACCACGGCGAGAACCACACCACCCACGCACCCGCGACGACCGTCGGTACGAGGATCGCGAGCGCCCACCACAGTGCACGCGGGCGACGGCGATGAGTGCTCATGACGCTTGCCCCGATGTGCTCGAACTCCCAGAATGGCGCAACCGTTCGACGATCTCGGGGGCGAGCATGCCAACGTCTCCGGCGCCCATGGTGATGACCAGATCACCCGGACGCACTCGTTGAGCCACCTGCTCGGGGACACTCGACCAGGACGGCTCGAACACCACCGACGCTGCCCCGGCGCGTCGAGCGGATTCCGCGATCACCGAGCCGCTGGCTCCTGGGATGGCAGCCTCCCCGGCAGGGTAGACCTCCATGACCACCAGTTCATCGGCATCGGCGAGTGCCTGGCCGAACTGCTCGGCGAAAGCAGCGGTGCGGGAATACCGATGACTTTGGAACACCACCACCAGCCGCCCCGAACCGGCCATCTCTCGAGCTGCTCGCATGGTGACGCTCACCTCGGTGGGATGGTGTGCGTAGTCGTCGAAAACCCTTGTCTTGCCGATCGTTGCGCGCAGTTCGAATCGCCGTCGCGTGCCCGTGAACGCCTCGAGTCCTTCGCGCAGCGACGCCACGGGCTGATCGAGCAGCACCCCGGTGGCCAGTGCTGCGGTGGCGTTGAGCGCATTGTGGCGCCCGGGCACCTGCAGGGTCACCTCACCGAGGCGCACGCCGGTGCGCACGACATCGAAGGTCCACCCACGAGCCGCCCCACTCGGTGCACTCCAGCGATCGATGCGGAAGTCCGCCTCCGGTGCTACGCCATAGGTGTGCACGGTGATCCCCGCCGACCGTGCGGAGTCGACCAATCGAGCACCGCCGGGATCATCGAGGCAGATCAGGGCGCACCCTGACCGGGCACCGGCTTTGCCGACGAATCGACCGAACGCGTCATCGATCGCGGTGATATCGGCGAAGTGGTCGAGGTGATCGGCCTCGACGTTGGTCACGACCGCGATGTCGGGTTCGAGTTGCACGAACGACCCATCGCTTTCATCGGCCTCGACGACGAAGATGTCTCCGCTGCCGAGGTGGGCGTTGGATCCCGATTCGTGCAGCTCGCTGCCGATCGCGAAGGAAGGATCCGCCCCCGCCGATTGGAGCGCGACGGTGATCATGGACGTCGTCGTGGTCTTGCCGTGGGTTCCGGCCACGGCGACGCCGAGGCGGCCTTTCATCACCTCAGCCAGCGCTCGCGCCCGAGCCCACACCGGTAGGCCGAGATCGTGCGCGGCCGCGAGCTCGGGATTATCGGCTGCGATGGCGGTCGAGGCGACGACGACCGCCGGTTTGATTCCCTGCGTCACGGCAGTGGCATCGTGTCCGATCGTGATGTCGGCACCGAGCGCTCGCAGCGCGCTCACGCGTCGAGATTCCTTGGCGTCACTGCCCGTGACGGTGACATTCTGAGCCAGCAGGATCCGCGCGATCCCCGACATGCCAGCCCCACCGATGCCCACCAGGTGGACACGCCCATTGATCATGATGCGCCCACCTTCATGATGCACTGGTCTTCGACCGGCGATTCTCCTCGCGCCGCAGCATCGCTGCCGCCCGAACCATGTCAGCAAGTCGCACATCGGCATCGACCACCGCGAACTCCCGGGCCTGCGCCGACATGCGGGAGCAGCGATCGACATCGGTCACCAGCGGGATGACCTGTTCGCGAACAGCGTCGGCCTCGAAGTCGGCATCGTCGATGAGGACGCCCCCACCAGCGGACACCACCGGCGCTGCGTTGAGCGTCTGCTCGCCGTTTCCGACCGGTAGCGGCACGTACACCGCCGGCAGGCCTACCGCCGAAACCTCCGCACATGTCATCGCGCCGGCTCGGCACACGACAGCATCAGCCGCCGCGAACGCCTCATGCATCGCTGCGAGATAGGGCACAGACACATAAGCCGGCTGGTCTCCGCTGCGCTCCGGTGGCCAATGGTCAGGTAGTCCCTGCCCGGCCGAACCGACGATGTGGATGACCTGGATGCCTGCAGCCGCAAGGTCATCGCCGGCCTGGGCCATGGTCGCGTTGATGTGCCGGGCACCGAGGGAACCGCCGAATACCAACAGGGTGCGTCGATCGGCCGCCAATCCCAGATGCTGCGCAGCAGCAGCGCGGGCTTGGGCGCGCTGCTGCGGGTCCATGGCTGCCAGGTCGCGGATCGACTGCCGCAGCGGCATTCCGATGCGCGCCGAGCCAGGAAGCACCCCGGCGGTGTTGACCGCCACCCACGGCGTCAACCGAGCCCCCACCCGATCGGCCAGTCCGGGGTGGGCGTTGGCTTCGTGCACCACGATCGGGATACCCAGTCGGCGTGCGGCGATGTAGGCGGGGAAGGCGACGTAGCCGCCGAATCCCACGACGACATCGGGTTGCTCGCTGCGCAGCACCTTGACCACCGCGCGTATCGAACCGGCGATGCGCATCGGTGCGGTGACCGCCTGGCGGTTCACTCTGCGGGGAAACGGATAGGCCGGCACCGTGATGAGTCGATAACCGCGATCGGGGACGAGGGTCGATTCGATGCCGCGCTCGGTTCCCAGCGCCACGATCTCGACCGAGGGATCCTCATCACGCAGAGTGTCGGCCACGGTGAGGGCCGGTTCGACGTGTCCGGCCGATCCACCGGCTGCGAGCAGCACCTTCACGCGGACACCTGCACGGGCTTCGATTCCGCGGGATCGGTTTGCCGATTGCGGGCGAATGACAACAGCATTCCGATCCCGATCAGCAGCGGCACGAGTGAGGATCCGCCGTAGGACACCAGCGGAAGCGGAACTCCCGTGATCGGCAGGAGCCCGAGCACCGCGCCCATGTTCACGATGCCCTGCACGGCGATCCAGGTTCCGATCCCAGCCGACGCCAAACGCACGAAGGTATCGCTGGTGGTCTGGCTGATGCGGAACGCAACGAAGGTGATGACGCCGAACAGCACGAGCACCATGATCGTGCCGATCAGGCCGAGTTCCTCGCCGATCACCGAGAAGATGAAGTCGGTGTGCGCCTCGGGTAGGGATCCCCACTTCTCGCGGCTGGCCCCCAACCCAACGCCCCACCATCCGCCTGTTCCCAGCGCGTACTGCCCCTGGGTGAGCTGCCAGCCTTCACCGAGTGGATCCGCCGAGGGGTCCAGCCATGACGTGAAACGGCTCATCCGGTAGGGCGCGGCCATCGTCAGTCCTGCGATCGCTACACCGGCGAGGGCGCCGAGGGCGACGAAGAGCCGCAGGGGTGCACCTGCGGCGAAGAGGATGCCCGCGACGATCCCCGACAGGATGATGCTGTTGCCGACGTCCCCGCCCATCAGCACCAGCACCAGGATGAGTCCGCTCACCGGCAGCAGGGGTATCAGCAGATGCGACCAGCGGTCGAGGAGCGCTTCTTTGCGCGCGAGCAGATCGGCCGCCCAGATGATGATGGCGAGCTTGGCGATCTCCGACGGCTGCAATCGGAAAGGGCCCATGATGTCCAGCCAGTTGCGCTGCCCGGACACCTCCACACCGATAACGATCACGGCTGCCAGGAGCGCGATGGCAACGACGATCGAGGGCCACGCGGCCATCCGCCACGCCTTCACCGACAGGCGCGAACTGATGAGCATTGCCGCGACACCGATCACCGCGAACATCGCCTGACGTTGTGCAAGCGTGTAGACCGAGTCGTGCAGACGCAGACTCACGATGCTCGAGGCCGACAGGACCATGACCAAACCGAGCGCCAGCAGCAAGATCGTGGCGCCGAGCAGCAGGTGGAACAGCCCGAGCGGATGGCCCATGACGAACCGTCGCCCACCCGAGCGTGGCGCTGTGTCCGCGATGTCCATCGCGTCTGTTTGATTCGTCATCTGCGCGTGATCCGTCATCGCCGCGGCTCCGGCAGCGATCTCACCGCGCGCGCGAAGCGATTCCCGCGGTCGGCGTAATCGCCGAACATGTCCCACGAAGCGCATCCGGGGGCCAGCAGCACGGTGTCGCCCGGGCGCGCCAGACGTGCCGCATGCGCGACCACCTCCTCCATGGCTCCAGTGTCGCTTCGAGCGACGTCGACCACGGGCACATCCGGTGCGTGTCGGGCCAGTGCTGCGCCGATGACATCGCGATCGACACCCAGCAAGATCACCGCACGGAGTCGGGCGGCGACCTGTTCGACGAGTTCTGAGAAGTCCTGACCTTTGGCCATGCCCCCGGCCACCCAGACCACCGGGGAGAACGCACCCAGGGAGGTTGCGGCGGCATGGGCGTTGGTGGCTTTGGAATCATCGACGTAGACGACGTCACCGACCCGTGCGACGCGGGTCATGCGGTGCGGCGCCGCAGTGAACGACCGCAGGCCATCGCGCACCGCCGCCGGGGACACACCATGGGATCGGGCGAGCGCGGCCGCCACGAGGGCATCGGTGAGAAAGGCCGGAGCTGCGAGAGGGACATCATCGACGAGTGCGAGTTCCTGGGCGTGGGTGGCTCGGTTGTCGACGAACGCCCGGTCCACGATGACGTCGTCGACGACGCCGATCATGCTCGGCGCGGGCACCCCTCGGGTGATACCGATCGCGCGGCAGCCTTCGACGACATCCGCGTCACGCACCATCTGCTCGGTCACCGGCTCGTCGGCGTTATAGACACATGCCACCTGGGTGTGTCGGTAGACCAGAGCCTTGTTCTGGGCGTAGTCACCCATCGAGGCGAAGAAATCCAGGTGATCCGCGGCGAGATTGATGCAGGCTGCTGATTCCGGTGACATCGATGTGACAAAGGGCATCTGCGTCGCGGAGACCTCGACGGCGATGACCTCGAGGTCGTGATTGCGCACCGCGTCGATCAGGCTCGTGCCGACGTTTCCTGCCGCCTGCGTGCGGCGACCATCGGCGGCCAGGATCGAGGCCAACATCAACGTGGTCGTGGTCTTGCCGTTGGTTCCGGTGACGCACAACCATGGCGCCGGGTCAGACCGTGGCCTCATGCGCCAGGCGACCTCGAGCTCACCCCACATCGGGATCTGCCTCTGCTGCGCCGAGACGATGATGTCCGCACTCGGCGGAATGCCCGGTGACACGACATAGACATCGGTGTCATCCGGGCAGCTGTCGCGACTGCCCAGGATCACCCGGGCCCCGAGGACTTCGAGGATCTGGCCGCGCTCGCGTTGGCGATCACCCTCGGCGGAATCGATCACCAGCACCTCGGCTCCGACACTCAGCAGGGCATCAGCCGCCGCGAATCCAGCGATTCCTAATCCGGCTACGCAGACACGCAGCCCCTGCCAGTTCGACTCCGCGTCGCGCAGGTTGGACAGTTCCGGTCGTGTAGTCATCAGGCGTTGACCCATTCGGCATAGAACCACGTGAGGCCACCGGCGATGAACAAGCCCTGGATGATCCAAAAACGCACGACGATCTGAATCTCCGGCCAACCTTTCATCTCGAAGTGATGATGCAGTGGAGCCATGAGAAGCAGTCGACGATGCAGGACGCGATACGACAGCACCTGACCGATCACCGACAGTGAGACCAGCAGGAACAGGCCGCCGAGCAGGGCCAACAGAAGTTCGGTGCGGCTGGTGATCGCCAGTCCGGCGATCGCACCGCCGATGGCCAAAGATCCGGTGTCTCCCATGAAGATGCGTGCAGGTGCGGTGTTGTACCAGAGGAACGCGAAACAGGCACCGGCCAATGCCGCGGCTAAAACCGCGAGATCGAGTGGAGCGGCGGTGTCGTAGCAGGTCGGCCCACCGGTGGAGAAGCAACTTTGATTGAACTGCCAGATGCCGATCAGCACATAGGAGGCGAAGGTCATGGTGGCCGCACCAGTTGCCAATCCATCCAGCCCATCGGTGAGATTGACCCCGTTGGTCGTCGCGGTGACCAGGAACCACACCCACAGCACGAACAGTGCGGTGGGCAACACGATGTTGGTGTCTCGCACGAACGAGATCGCCGCCGATGCCGGTGTCTCACCCGCGGAGTTGGGAAACTGCAGGGCCAGGACCCCGAACACCAGCGCGACCACGGCCTGACCGATGAGCTTGGTGCGCGCACGCAGACCGGTCGCTCGCTGTCGGAAGATCTTCAGATAATCATCGGCGATTCCGACTCCACCCAAGCCCAGCATGAGGAACATCACCAGGAGCGCCGATGGTGTCGGGGCCTGCCAGAAGATCAGATGGGTGATGCTGTAGGCGATCACGACCCCGATCAAGATCGCGACGCCACCCATGGAAGGCGTGCCCCGTTTGCCTTCGTGCTCGGGGTAGGCCTCGCTCTCGGTCGATACGCGGATCGCCTGCGCATAGCCGTGGCGCCGCAAGAAGTTGATGAGCAGGGGCGTCATGACGAGCACCACGACCGCAGCGATGACACCGGAGACGACGAC
>JAGYOB010000378.1 GCA_018399515.1 Candidatus Nanopelagicales bacterium | reverse complement strand
GCTGCCGGCGCCTTCTGCGCGGGCGGCTTGACATCGGCCGGAGTCGGCACGCCAGCCGAATCTTCCGCTGCAGCCTCCGCTGCAGCCTGCGCGGCAGTTCCGGCGGTGCGAGCGGCTTCATCCGCGGCGCGCTGCGCTCGCTGCGCCGCCTCGTGAGCGGTCGCATCAGCAGCGTCGGCAGCATCGGCGACCGCAGCCCCGGCGGCAGCGGCGGTGGATGTCACGACATCGGCTGGTTCGGCGGGCGCTCCCACCGCGCGCGCCGCGGAGTGGGCTGCCTCCGAGACCGACCGAGCCGCCGAATCCACGGCCGCAGCGGCAGTCGTCGCCGCGGTCGAGACCGAATCGGCTGCGGTATCAGCGAACTGCGAGAACCCCTGGGCCCAGGCGTCAGCCTGTCGGGTCACCTCGTCGGCTTCTCGATGGCGCCGCCATACCACCACCCCCGCAGCAGCCCCCGCTAGGGCGACCGCACCCAAGAACACCTTCTTCATCGCTGAACCTGCCTCTCCGCCGAGCATCGGCTGCACGCCCCGACCGTAGCAACCCCAGGCTGGCGTCACCTGCGATCGGGCGTCCCGCTTCGTTTCATCGCGGCTGTGAACAGCTGCCGAGGCCCCGAGCCGGCGAGGAACGCGTCCCGGTCACCAGGTTCCAAATCGATGGCGTGCTCGCACACGCTCATCCAGGCCGCTCCGACCGCGCGGGTCAACGTGGCCGCCACGGTGCCCGAGATCGCTGATCCCGCGATGGCACCCCCGGGCACGAACTTGATCAGCGACGTCACCAGGTACCGGCCGGCCATCGTGGCGCCGCCGGTCAACACGGTGGAGGCAACCGTGGCAAGCGCCTTGGACCGCCCCGCGGGCAAGCCGTATGCGGCTGTGATCCGCGCGATCATCGACACCTGGGTGGGCACCAGCAACGCGGCGTCGGAGAACGGAATCGGGGTTGCCCCCACGCCTGCGGCAACCGCGACTGACTGGTGGATTACTCGTCGGGCCGCCTGTCTTTTACGCTCCCGGTCGAGGATCTGCGCCGCAGTCAACGCGGCAGTGGCGACCTCGGGAACAACCTGGTAGGTCGCCTGGAGCAAGTGATCGAGACCGAAGACCTCACTGCCGGTGAAGGGATCGGCGAGCGCATTGGTGGGGATCATCCGACCTTCCGGGCGTAGTGGCAGCCCGCGTGAAGCGATGAAGTCGGCGAACTCGATCGCCTCGGGATGGATCTGGGGGTGGATGTCGCCACCGCGCTGGGGGACCTGGGTGAGGATCCCGATGACCGGAAGTCCCAACTCGTCCAGTGCCGTGATGAACGATTCCTGCGGGATCTCCAAACGGCGGTCAGACCACCGCACCAGATACCACGCCGCATGAATCTGGCGATCGACCGGCAGCGTGCGGTGCTCGGCAACCAACTGGCGAAGCCCGGCCAAGATCGCATCACCGGAGGTCCCGGTCTCGAAACCCTCGGAGTCGTACAACCCGAGGAACCCGTCGGGATGCCGGTGGTAGTGCAGCCCCTTGGTCACCGGCTGGCCGACACCGGTCTGGGCCACCTGCTCCCCGAAGATCGCATTGACCAGGGTGGACTTGCCCGAACCGGTCTTGCCGAAAACGGCGAGGTTGAAGCACCCCAGTGCCGCGAAGGCCTCGTCGAGTCGCTGGGTGAACATCGCGGCGACTCCCGACTGATCGAGATCACGGGCCCGATCCAGATCATCGGAGCGGTCGGGGGTCGGCGATCCGGGCGCGGCCATGTCTCCACGGTAGGTCACTCCGGGTTACCGTGGACACTATGTCGACGTTGACCCGGGTGGTCGCCGCCGTGACCGCGGGGGCCTTGCTCACCGCCACCATCGCGTCGGGTGCCTTCCTCGCACTCGGCGGCTACGACCGCGTCCGAGACGCCGCCGTGGTCAACGTGCCCGACGAATACCGCTCGGTCATCCTCGACGCCAGCAAGCGATGTTCCCTGGTGCCTCCGGAGATCCTCGCCGCCCAGATCGCCTCGGAGAGTTCGTGGGATGAGCAGGCGCTGAGCCCGGCCGGTGCTCAGGGATTGGCCCAGTTCATGCCCGGAACCTGGGAGCAGTACGGCATCGACGGTGACGGTGACGGCGTCGCCGATGTGTGGAACCCCATCGATGCCATCCATTCGGCCGCGGCTTTGAACTGCGTCAACGCCCGCCTGGTGGCAGATGTGCCCGGTGACCGACTGATCAATCTGCTCGCCGCATACAACGCGGGATTCAATAACGTCGTGCGCTACGAGGGCGTTCCCCCGTTCACCGAGACCGAGGATTACATCGAGCGCATCCTGCGACGCGCTGCATCCATGGATCTCACCGATCCCGTGCGCGCCTGACGCAAGCGCTGCTTGAAGATCAGCGCTAGGTGCGCGGCACCCCGGCCATGTCGGAGTTAGTCCGGGCGCGAGCGACGAGTTGCGGCACCACATCGGTGAGTTCCGCCGGCTCCCAGCGCGAGTCCTTCGATGCGACCGGCCCCTTGATCCACGCCTCGGCGACGCCGATCTCGCCACCGGCGACGGTGAACACCCGGCCGGTGACCCCTGCTGATTGCGGGCTGCCGAGCCACACCACCAGCGGTGAGATGTTCGCCGGATCAAAGGCGTCGAAATCCCCACCTTGCACACCGCCGGTCGAGTCCTCCATTAGGCCCATCAAGTTCTCGGTCATCCGGGTGCGGGCGATGGGGGCGATGGCGTTGGCCGTCACTCCGAGGCGACCGAGTTCATCGGCCAGGATGATCGTGAACGTCGCCAAGCCTGCCTTCGCCGCGCCGTAATTAGCCTGGCCGATATTGCCGAAGATCCCTGACGGCGAGGACGTGTTGATGATGCGCGCATCATTGGTTTCGCCCGCCTTGGCGCGCGCCCGCCAGTAGTCGACCGCGTGCCGGCTGACCGCGAAGGTGCCCCTCAGGTGCACTGAGATGACCGAATCCCATTCCTCCTCCGTCATGTTGACGAACATGCGATCCCGCAGGATTCCCGCATTGTTCACCACGACGTCCAGGCCACCGAAAGTATCGAGCGCGGTATCGACAAGACCCTTGGCGCCATCCCAGTCGGCGACGTTGTCGGTATTCGCCACCGCCTCACCCCCCATGGCGCGGATCTCATCGACAACCTGCTGAGCGGGGCCGGCGTCCGAACCCGAACCGTCGGTCGCGCCACCGAGATCGTTGACCACGACCGAGGCTCCCTCACGAGCGAAAGCCAACGCGTGCTCGCGCCCGATCCCCCGCCCTGCTCCGGTGATGATGACGATGCGTCCTGCGCAGATTCCGCTCATGCCCGTAGGCTAGCGAGCGCCGTGAATGACAACCCAGCGCCCCGGGTGCTCTTTGTGTGCACCGGTAATGCGACGCGCTCGGTGATCGGCGCAGCGCTCTTGCGCCGGGCCCATCCAGGCTGGTCGATCGATTCAGCGGGCACCTTCGCGATTCCCGGGCTGCCTTCGAGTGTGCGCACGCTGGCCGCATTGGAGTCGGTGGGGGTGAGCGCACCCGGGCACCGCAGCACCACTCTCACCGGCGCCCACCTGGAGAAGGCCGACCTTGTCATCGGATTCGAACTCGACCACGTGCGCTATATCCGCCGCCGCCATCCGCAGGCCGCCGACCGGACCGCGACCCTGCGCCGACTCATCGCCCACGACGTCGATCCGTGGCACCTACCCGCCGACCTCGCCGATGAATCACTGGAGCCGTGGATGGTGACCGAGGATCCCGCAGGTGGCGATATCGAGGTGTTCACCGACTGTGCCCGCAGCATCGCCGACGACATGGAATCACTCATTCCCCGCCTCGACGCCTGGGTGCGTTGACGATTGCGATTCGCCTTGCTCAGCGCCCGTCCGGTGCCAATCCCCACTCGGCGAGGACTTCGGTGACCTCCGCCTCGGAGCGAATGCGTCCGGGGGTGCGGGAGAACCGGGGGGCGGGCGCGGCCTGAACATCACCGTCGCGTCCCTCGACACCGATGATCGTCGAGCGGGACGCCAACTGGGGGTGATCGACCGCTTGATCCATCGTCAGCACGACCTCGGCGCAGGCATCGGTTCCGTGCACCAAGCCCGCCCATTCATCTGCCGTCCGCTCCGCGATCACCCGCGCGAACTCCTCGCGGATCCTCGGCCACCCGGCGATGTCGTACTGCTCGGGCAACTCCGCATCCGCGAGCCCGCTGATCGCCAACCATTCGGTGTAGAACTGCGGCTCGAGGCAGGCCAGGGCCAGCCATCCGCCATCGCCAGTGCGATACACGTCATAGAACGGTGCTCCCGAATCAAGGATGTTCACCCCGCGTTCTGCTGACCACATTCCCTGATTGCGCATCGAGTGGAACAGGCTCATCAGCAGCGCGGCGCCATCGATCATCGCCGCATCGACGACCTGGCCTGATCCTGAACGCTGTGATTCCCACAGGGCTGCGAGCAATCCGACGAGGCAGAACATCGCACCACCGCCGTAGTCGGCGATGAGGTTCAACGGCGGAGTCGGCGCAGCCTCGCGACGCCCGATATGGGCCAGCACACCAGCAGCGGCCAGATACGTCAGGTCGTGTCCGGCAACGCGCGCATACGGCCCCTCCTGCCCCCATCCGGTCATTCGGGCGTACACCAGTGCCGGGTTGACGTCATGGCACTCGAGCGGCCCGAGTCTCAGTCTTTCCATCGCTCCCGGTCGCATGCCTTCGACGAGCACATGCGCCGACCTGATGAGTCGCAGCACCTGCTCGCGGTCGTCATCCGATCGCAGATCGAGCGTGATCGACGGGCGACCGCGACGCGTGATGTCTCGGGCTGGATCCCCCATGGTCAGACCCGGGCGCGGGGAATCGATGCGGATCCCCGTCGCTCCTAAGTCGGCGAGCACCATGCACACCAGCGGTGCCGGCCCGATGCCGGCGATCTCCACGAAGCGCAATCCTGTGAGAGGCCCGCTCATGCTGTGATCACCGTCCACTTGTCACCGCCCATGTCTGCAATTCCCGTTCGATGGCTTCCCGTGCTCGCGCGAGCTGTTCGGCCACAACACGCTGGCGCGCCCAACGCATCTCCCGTTCCCGCAGACGTTGGCACACCGCAGCGAACTGATCGTCTCTGGCCTGCGGGGCGAAGAGTGCGCGCACGAAGTCGGGGATGTCCGCGCGGTAATCGTGACCGCGGCGGGTGAAACGCCCGGGGACGACCTCCATCGCATTCAGCAGATCGACGCCGGTGAGGATGAAGGTCGTCCCCGGACGCCAACGTGTCGATCGGGGCACCCCCGGTGGGCGGGATTCGGGTGGATCGACCAACCAATCCGGTTTCCGCACGAGCAGCCGCGGCGTGAACACCGGAATCGGATCATCGTGATGCGTCAGCAGAACATGACGCGTTGTCGGCGCAGCTTCCGTTTGATACTCGATGAAGGAATCGACCTCGATCATCGCCCGTTGCGGGTCGACACGACCGGGGTCGACCCGCCATGCGCGAGCGAAGCGCGTCGCCGCCGGCGTGCCCAGAAACAGCGATGCATCAATGTGATCGCGGTCGAAGGCGGTGACGGTTCGATGGTGATAGGTGTCCAGTAGCGTCTGCGCACCCAGGCTCTCCCCGAACAGCACGATGCGTGGACGTCGTTCAGCGGGCATACCGCGGACGTATCCGGTGACGGCATGCAGCAGTGCGGTGTTCTGCTCGATCCCGGTAGCTGCCCTGTCGAGGGACAGTGACGAGGGGCGCAGCGAATACTGCATCGTGACCGTCGCGCAGTCCCCCAGCGTGAAGAACTCCAGTGCCTCGGAGAACACGTAGTTGACGTAGCCCGACCCGGTCGGTGATGCGATGCACAGCACCGACCGGTCGAAGGCGCCGGTGCGGACGAGTTCATCGAGGGCCGACTGCACTCGATCGGCGACTGTCGTCGCAGCCGCTAGCCCGATGAACACCCGGATCGGATCGGCGAGCGCCTGCTGGCCCATCACATCGTCGATCTCACCTCGGTCGAGCACCATATTCGCGAACCGGCGGCCTTCTCGAGACAGTGAGGCGAAGGTCACCGAACTCGTCGGGCTGCCCGAGACGAACGCTGACGTCGGTGCATCCTGGTAGGCCGGCTCGATCGCTGATCCGCCCTGCTCCACCTGTCGGATCGCGTACTGGTAGCCGACCCCGACGACCACCGCGAACCCCGCTAGTGACACCAGGTGCCCGATCGGCCACGCCACCGGAGTCAACCCCGGAGCAACGCGCCGCACGGCATGGGTGACGCCCAGGGCCAGGGTTCGCTCAGCCAGGCGCAGCAACCACACGCTCGCTCCGACGATGACGGCCAGACCCAGCGAAGGCAGTGCGGAAACGCCATCGAGGGACGTGTTGTTCTGCGAACGCATCCGTCGACGCACCCGGCTGATGTGCACTGCGGCGATGATGGTGCCCATCGGGATGGCAACGGGCACGCGGTTCAACCAGGTGGCCCGCGGCCAGCGGCGTTCGATGTACTGCCCGGTGCCAACGAGAGCAGTCGCCACGGAGGTGATCTGCGCGACGCGACCTGTGCGATCGGCGACGGTTCGCACGAGTCCTCGGCGGAGAGATTCGTCCTCATGTGGTGGCAGGCTGCGCGCGACGAGAACGCCGGCCAACGCGGCGGCTGAATTGACCGTGATCTGGAAACCCACTCGGGTAGCCACCCCCGAGGTCGACTCTGCCGAAACGCTCCTCTGCCGTGTGATCGCACGCCCGGCCGCCTCGATCATGCTCTGTGCGAGGGTGACGCCGAGAAGCGCGCCGGTCGATAGCAGACCCGTGGCGATCGCCTGGTGGACGGTGCGGCGGGGCTGCAGCCCCGGTTCGAAAGTCGGCCCGACCACGGCGGCAGCGGCGAACATGCCGACGCGCTCGGTGACGCTGCGGTCGGGTCCGAGCAACCCGATCGCCCGCCGAAGCACTGCTGAGTTCTTCATGTGCTGGCTGCGCCTGTCATTTGATAATCGTGATCAATTGCAGGTTCTCCACCGCGAGTCGACCATCCGGGGTCCACAACTGGCGACGTTCAGTCGCGTATCCGGCATGGATGCCGAGGAGTTCGGATCGAAACAGCAGCGGCAGCGTCGGGTCAAGATCTGCCGGATCGATCAAGGCTGTCGCCATGAACGACAGGGTGGCCATCGGCCGCCCCTGCGAAATCCGCACCAGGGGTACCGGCCACGGACCATCCACGAGGGCGAGCATCGCTGCCGCATCCCAGGCACCCTCCGGGTAGGACAACCACATGACGATGTCATCAGGTGAGCCGCTGTAGGGCAATCCGCTGATCGGACGCATCCGCAGGTGCTGCAGGAACGGCGGGCCGAGGGGCGGGCCGATGTCGACGGCCTCGACGTCAGCCCACGGCAGTGTCTGGAGTGCACGGGGCGGTTCATGCGCGATGTCTGCGCCGGTGCGGTCGTCTCCGAACACCACGGTCGCGTGCACCGCACCGATGTTCTCGCTGGCGATGGTCACCGTCCACGTCGCCGTCGACGAACCTCGACGTACTTCATCGACCATGACCTGCGCCTCGCCGGCCAGGACGGGGGCGACGATCTGGGCCGACACGCTGCGCACCGGTCGTTGCGGGAATCCGGCGCTGGCTTCGGCCTGGCTGGCTGCCCGCACGATCGCGGCGACCACCAAGCCACCCCATGCTCCCCTTCCCTGCTGCCAACCATCGGGCACCTCCCATCGACCATTGGCGGGGTCAGCCGCATCGGCGAGGGCGTACCGCGGGGGAGGGTTCGTCAGCGAAACCATGACGGCAGGCTAGGCGAGGCGGCACACTACGTCACACCAGGGGCGAACTGCGTTCTTGGCCACGTTGAGGAGGAACCGTGACCGTTGCGGTCGGCACCGACGACGACTACCGCGTCGGGAGGGTCGTCGGGCTCGCCGGAACAGCGGCCCTCGGCGGCTTCCTGTTCGGCTACGACTCGGCTGTGATCAACGGTGCAGCCTCCGCGATCCAGACGACATTCGGGTTGAGCCCACTCGAACTCGGCTTCGTCGTCTCCATCGCCTTGATCGGTTCGGCCGTGGGCGCCTGGTTCTCCGGTTCGCTGGCCGAGCGCTTCGGACGCCGCCGGGTGATGCTCATCGCCGCGGCGCTGTTCCTCGCCTCCGCGATCGGCCAGGCGTTCCCCTTCGGCCCCACCGATCTGACGGTGTGGCGATTCATCGGTGGTGCAGGCATCGGAGTTGCGAGCGTGATGGCGCCGATGTACATCGCCGAGATCGCGCCGGCCAAAATGCGCGGGCGCATGGGATCGATGCAGCAATTGGCGATCGTCGTCGGGATCTTCGCCACCGGACTGATCAACTGGCTCATCCTCGGAGCCGCCGGGGGCGAGTCGACCAATGACTGGTTGTTCGGAATCGCAGCCTGGCAGTGGATGTTCCTGTCCATGATCATCCCCGCGGTGATCTACGGATTGCTCGTGCTGCGCATCCCCGAATCACCGCGCTACCTGGTGTCCATCGGCGAGGAGACCAAGGCGGCCGAGGTCCTGCAGACGATCTACCGCAACGACGTCGCGCCCCTGGTCCATCAGATCGCCGAGTCGCTGAAGGGCGACCACAAGCCGCGCCTTTCCGATCTGCGCGGCAGAGCCTTCGGCCTGATGCCCATCGTGTGGATCGGCATCGGATTGAGTGCCTTCCAGCAGTTCGTCGGCATCAACGCGGTGTTCTACTACTCCAACACCATCTGGGAAGCCGTTGGATTCTCCGAGAGTCAGGCTTTCGAAACATCGCTCATCACCACCGTCGTGAACATCGCCTTCACCCTCGTTGCCATCGCCCTGGTCGATCGGGTCGGTCGCAAGCCGCTGCTACTCGTCGGCTCGACCGGCATGGTCATCATGCTCGCGATCCTCACCTGGGTCTTCGGTACCGCACCGGTCAACGCCGACGGCCAACCGGTCCTCGGCGACGGTGTCGACATCGTGGCGCTGCTGGCCTTCAACCTCTACGTCGCGTTCTTCGCTGCAACGTGGGGCCCGGTCGTGTGGGTGCTCCTCGGCGAGATGTTCCCCAACCGCATCCGAGCCGCAGCACTGGCACTGGCTGCCGCCGCCCAATGGGTGGCGAACTTCCTCGTGTCAACGGCCTTCCCACCCCTGTCGTCGATCAGCCTCGGGTTGGCCTACGGGATCTTCACCGGCTTCGCCCTACTGTCGATTCCCTTCGTGGCGAAGTTCCTGCGCGAGACAAAGGGCGTGAGCCTGGAGCAGATGGGGACGCTGGAGCGGACCCGCGCCTAGGGCCACGTGGCGCATATACCCCTAGGGGTATATGCTGGAACCGTTCCCGCACCCGTTTCCAGGAGGTTCCCCGTCATGCAGACCGCCACCGTCGCCGAGCTGAAGTCCGCCATCGATTCTGGCCGGGCCACGGTCATCGATGTGCGCGAGCCCTATGAGTTCGACTCCGGACACGTGCCCGGGGCGATCAACATCCCCATGGCGACCATCCCGGTCCGACTGTCCGAACTGCCCACCGGCGCCGATCTGCACATCGTGTGCGAAAGCGGCGCCCGGTCGTGGCAGGTATGCGCATTCCTTGACCGCCACGGCCTCGCCGCGACGAATGTCGAGGGCGGTACCGGCATGTGGCGCATGAACGGCCTGCCCCTGGAGGCGGGAGTACCCACTCGCTGAGATCATGCGGGAATGGATTTCTCCCTTCCCGATGAGATCACCGCACTGCGGACCGCCTTCAACGATTTCCTCGAGCGCGAGGTTCGCCCTGTCGAGGACGAATATGCGCGTTCGTTCTGGGAGGCATCAGTCGACCACGCTGCGGTGAAACCCGTCGTCGACGAGATTCGCCGACGCAGTGCAGCAGCCGGGTTCTACGCCCCCTACCTGCCCGAGGAGGCCGGGGGCGAGGGATTGAGCGTCCTGGGGACGACCTTGCTGGTCGAGGACGCCGCCGCCAGCGGGATGCGCTTGGCGATGGTGGCTGTCGCTCCCCCGAACCCCGCCGGCCCGTCGACCCTGCTGTTGAAGCTGCCCCGCCACCTGTGGGGCGACTACCTGCTGCCTGTCGCGAGAGCCGAGCGCACGATGTGCTTCGCGCTCACCGAGCCCGAGGCCGGCAGTGACGCACAGTCCATTCGGACCTCCGCGGTACGCGATGGCGACGACTGGGTAATCAACGGCCACAAGCACTACATCACCAATGGTGACGATGCCGACTTCGCCATCGTGTTCGCTGTCACCGATGCGGACAAGCGTGCCGCCGGAGGAATCACCGCGTTCGTTGTTCCCCGCGATCAGTACCGCGTGGGCAAGACGCAGTTCAACCTGTCGGATTCTCATCCGGCCGAGTTGTTCTTCGACGACGCCCGCATCCCCGGCGATCACGTCGTCGGCGAGGTCGGGATGGGTTTCCTCGAGGCGATGAGTTTCCTCAACGCCGGGCGCGCCTACATCGGTGCGCAGTCTCTCGGCCTGGCGGAGTTCGCGTTGCGCAGCGCGACCGAACACGTGCAGGCGCGTACCGCATTCGGCAAGCCGCTTGCGAAGTTCCAGGGTGTGTCGTTTCCCCTCGCGAAGAGCAAGGTCGACATCGAAGCGATGCGTTGGCTGGTGTACCACCTGGCGTGGCGCGTGGACACCCAGGGCGATCCGCTCGCGATCATGGGAGACGCCTCGATCACGAAATACGCGACCACCGAGTGGGCCTACGAGGTCGCCGATCGCGCTTTGCAGGCCTTCGGCGGAATGGGTTTGATGAACGAGGGCCCGATCGAACGCATCCTGCGCCATCTGCGGATGCTGCG
>JAGYOB010000377.1 GCA_018399515.1 Candidatus Nanopelagicales bacterium | reverse complement strand
CGGCCAGGGTGATGCGGTGCTGCGCGAGCAGATCGGTGAGGTGATGGCCGAGGTCGGCATCTCCGGACACCCCGATGACATCGTGGTCACGCCCGGTTCGCAGATGGCCCTGGATCTGGTCACCCGGGTGTTCTGCGACCCCGGTGATGTCGTGTTCGTCGAGGCACCCTCCTATGTCGGTGCCCTCGGGGTGTTCCGGGCCTATGAGTGCACCGTCATCCACGTGCCCATGGATGACGAGGGACTGCAGCCGGTCGCACTCGCAGAAGCAATCGGTCGCGTTCGCGCCCAGGGCCTGAAGCCGAAGATGATCTACACGATCCCGTCGTTTCACAATCCCGGTGGCATCACCCAGGGACCCCAGCGTCGCCGTGAGATCCTCGACATCGCACAGCGCGAAGGCCTGCTGCTGCTCGAAGACGACCCCTACGGTCTGCTCGGCTTCGACGATGTCGGGTTCGGGGATGCACCACCGCGCGCGATCCGCGCCGATGATGCCGATGGTGTGGTCTACCTCGGGTCGTTCTCCAAGACGATCGCCTCGGGTCTGCGCGTCGGTTGGGCACTGGCACCGCACGGGGTGCGCGAGAAACTCGTCCTGGCCGCTGAGGCGGCGGTGCTGTGCCCATCGAACTATGCGCAGATGACGATCTCGTCGTACCTGGCGACCCAGCCGTGGCGCGAGCAGGTGAAGGTGTTCCGCGAGACCTATCGCGAACGCCGCGATGCACTGCTCGACGAGCTCACCCGGCAGATGCCCGAGGGCACGACCTGGACGCACCCGGCCGGTGGCTTCTACTCGTGGTTGACCCTGCCCGAGGGCTTGGACGCCACCGCGATGCTGCCGCGCGCTGTGGCCGCGCTCGTCGCCTACGTCCCCGGCACCGGTTTCTATGTCGATGGATCCGGGCGCCAGCACATGCGCCTGTCGTACTGCTATCCCGAACCCGAGCGCATCCGTGAGGGCGTGCGTCGACTCGCCGGAGTCATCGAAACCGAGATGGAACTCGCCGCGACGTTCGGCACGGGCCACACCCTGCACGAGCCCACCGGTCCCAACACCCCGACCCCAGACCAGGCCTAGGCGCGATGCAGGTCGTCGTTCTCGCCGGTGGTCTGTCACCCGAACGCGATGTGTCGATCCGGTCAGGCCGGCGCGTGGCCGAGGCTTTGCGCGCCGCCGCCCCTGACTGGGAGGTGCTCGAGCGCGATATCGACGCTGGTCTGCTGACTGACCTGGCATCGATGAGACCCGATTGCGTCGTCCCCCTCGTGCACGGTGGCGCGGGTGAAGACGGTGCGCTGCGCGATGTGCTGGAGTGCGTCGGGCTTGCCTATGTCGGCTCGCGCCCCAACCCATCCCGGATGGCCTTCGACAAGACGATCGCGAAGGCACTTGTCGACGTCGAGACTCCGGCTTCAGTGTCGTTGCCGCACAGTACTTTCCGCGAATTGGGTGCCGCGGGTGTGCTGCACGCCCTCGACGCACGCCTGGGCCTGCCGGTGGTGGTGAAGCCAGCGCGCGGGGGTTCGGCGCTGGGTGTGTCGGTGGTCGGCGAACCCGGTGACCTGCCGGCGGCGATGGTGGGGGCGTTCGCCTACGGCGAGGTGGCGTTGATCGAGGCGTTCGTGACCGGCATGGAGGTCGCGATCGGCGTGATCGACATCGGTGACGGTCCGCGTGCGCTACCCGCGGTGGAGATCGTGCCCGATGGCGGGTTCTATGACTATGCCGCGCGCTACACCGCTGGCACGACGGAGTTCTATGTGCCGGCGCGCCTGGCTGATGATGTGGCCGAGCGCGCCGCAGCTGCCGCGGTCGCGGTGCACACGCGTTTGAAACTGCGGGATTGGTCGCGTATCGACTTCATCATCGATGCGCACGGAACACCCTGGTTCCTCGAGGCGAATGTCGCACCTGGCATGACCGAGACTTCGCTTGTGCCGCAGGCACTATCAGCCGCGGGGGAGGACATCGGTTCGATGATGGTGTCGCTGGTGAACAGAGCTGTTACTCGCGTTTGATTCGCGCGGCCTGTTTTCGGGGTGGCCGGTTGGTCCATTCCTGGCCGGTGGCGGTGTTGATCAAGGTGAGTTC
>JAGYOB010000376.1 GCA_018399515.1 Candidatus Nanopelagicales bacterium | reverse complement strand
GAGACCGATCCGCGAGCTGATCTGCTGGCGGCTGCGAAGGAGGCGTGATGGAGTCCGATGAGACGACTCCGGTCTACACGATCTCGGTCGCAGCACAGCTCAGCGATATGCATCCGCAGACACTGCGCCAATACGACCGACTCGGTCTGGTCTGCCCACAACGGGTGAACGGCCGCAATCGCTTGTACTCCGCCCGCGATGTCGAGCGACTCCGCGAGATCTCCGATCTATCGGCCGAAGGTGTGAGCCTCGTCGGAATCCAGCGAGTGCTCCAGCTGGAAGCCGAACTCGAACGCGTTCGCACTCACCTCGACGAACTATTGCGCGAGAAGCACTCGACCGCCCTCGTTCTGTGGAACCCCCGTCGTCGGCGACGCGCCTGACGACTCAGAGAAATCACGAAGGACACCAAGGACATGGATATTCAATTCACCACACGGGCCCAGGAGGCGCTGGGTGCGTCAGTTCGTCTGGCTGCCGCCCAGGGCAATGCTCAGGTGGAACCCGTACACATCCTCGACTCCCTTTTGCAGCAGGGCGAAGGAATCGCCACCGCGCTGCTGGCGACGGTGGGAGTCGACGTGCCCGCGCTGACGACGAAGGTGCGTGGAGCGGTCGAAGCATTACCCAGTGCCAGTGGTGCAACCGTGTCAGCCCCGCAACTGTCGGGGCAGTCCTATGCCGTGGTGAATGCTGCGAAGAAGCTTGCTGATGAACGGGGAGACGAATATGTCAGCACCGAACACCTGCTGATCGGGTTAGCCGAAGAAGGCCCGACGAAAGAGATCTTGACCCAGGCCGGGGCGAGCGCCGAGGCTTTGCTCGACGCCCTGCAGACCATGAGAGGAGGGGCCCGCGTGACTTCACCGGATCCCGAGGGGACCTTCCAGGCCCTGGAGAAATACGGCGTCGACCTCACCGCACGCGCCCGCGATGGCAAGATCGATCCGGTCATCGGCCGCGATGAGGAGATCCGTCGCACTGTGCAGGTGCTGTCCCGGCGCACGAAGAACAACCCCGTGCTCATCGGTGACCCCGGTGTCGGCAAGACCGCCGTCGTCGAGGGTCTAGCGCGACGCATCGTCGAGGGTGATGTCCCGACCTCTTTGCAGGGCAAGACGTTGATCTCCCTCGACCTCGGTGCGATGGTCGCCGGAGCCAAGTACCGGGGCGAGTTCGAGGAGCGGTTGAAGGCCGTCCTCGATGAGATCAAGGAGTCCGAAGGCCAGATCGTCACGTTCATCGACGAGTTGCACACGGTCGTCGGTGCGGGAGCCGGTGGCGATTCGGCGATGGATGCCGGCAACATGCTCAAGCCGATGCTCGCCCGCGGTGAACTCCGGATGATCGGTGCGACCACGCTCGATGAGTATCGCGAATACATCGAGAAGGACCCTGCGCTCGAGCGCCGCTTTCAGCAGGTGTTCGTCGATCAACCCTCCGTCGAGGACACGATCGCGATCTTGCGCGGCATCAAAGAGAAGTACGAGGCGCACCACAAGGTGGTCATTTCCGATAGCGCGCTCGTGGCGGCCGCAACACTGTCTGACCGCTACATCACATCAAGGTTCCTTCCCGATAAAGCCATCGACCTGATGGATGAATCGGCGGCGCGACTGCGGATGGAGATCGACTCCTCTCCGGTGGAGATCGACGTGTTGCAACGGCAGGTCGACCGACTACGCATGGAGGAACTCGCTGTCGCGAAAGAAACCGACGAGGCGTCCCAGGATCGACTCCATCGCATCCGGGCGGAAATCGCCGATAAGGAAGAGGAACTGTCGGGTCTGCGCGCGAAGTGGGACACCGAGAAGGCAGGGCTTGATCGGATCGGTGAGTTGAAGGTGCTCATCGACGACCTGCGGGCGGTGGCCGAGAAGTCCCAGCGCGAAGGTGATTTCGAACAGGCCGCTCGCATTCTGTACGGCGAGATTCCGACGTTCGAAGCAGAACTCGAGCAGGTGAGTGCCGAGACCAACGCTCGCGAATCCGCGATGGTGCAAGAAGAAGTCACCGCCGACGACATCGCCGAAGTCGTGTCGTCATGGACGGGAATCCCTGCGGGTCGTCTGCTGCAGGGCGAGAGCGAGAAGCTGCTGCAGATGGAGTCCTATCTCGACAAGCGCGTCGTGGGGCAGACCACCGCGGTGCGCGAGGTGTCCGATGCAGTCCGCCGATCACGCGCAGGTATCGCCGACCCCAACCGACCGACCGGATCGTTCCTGTTCCTCGGCCCGACCGGTGTCGGCAAGACCGAGTTGGCCAAAGCACTCGCGGAATTCTTGTTTGACGACGAGCGCGCCATGGTGCGCATCGACATGAGCGAGTATTCCGAGAAGCACGCGGTGTCACGACTTGTCGGTGCACCTCCGGGTTACGTCGGGTACGAAGAAGGTGGTCAATTGACCGAGGCGGTTCGGCGTCGGCCGTACACGGTCGTGCTGCTCGACGAGGTCGAGAAAGCTCACCCTGAGATCTTCGACATCCTGCTGCAGGTCCTCGACGATGGTCGACTCACCGACGGGCAGGGTCGCACCGTCGATTTCCGGAATGCGATCTTGATCCTCACCTCGAATCTGGGCTCGCAATTCCTCATCGATGTCACGACACCGTGGGAGGAACGCAAGGAACAGGCACTCGCTGTGGTGCGCACGCAGTTCCGTCCGGAGTTCTTGAACCGACTCGATGCGATGGTGATGTTCGAACCGCTCGATCGCGCGGAACTCGAGCGGATCGCACGACTCCAGATCGAACAGGTGCAACGTCGTCTCGATGACCGTCGGGTCACGCTGGAGATCTCCGATGACGCGCTTGCCTGGCTGGTCAACAAGGGCTTCGATCCCGCCTACGGTGCTCGTCCGTTACGGCGGCTGGTGCAGACAGCGATCGGTGATCCGCTGGCCAAGGAGATCTTGTCCGGGGCGGTCCACGATGGCGACACCGTGGTGATCAGCTCGGTCCCCGA
>JAGYOB010000375.1 GCA_018399515.1 Candidatus Nanopelagicales bacterium | reverse complement strand
GTGACCGGAGCCATCGCCGAGAGCGAGCGAGCACCCGATCCCCGCGCCAACCGCAGCAGCACCGTCTCGGCCTGGTCATCGCGGGTGTGGGCGAGGCAGATCGCTGCGGCACCGTGGCGTTCGGCCGCATCGAGCAATGCGGCTCGGCGCGCATCCCGAGCCATCGCCTCGGGGCCTCCCCGGCCGGCACGATCGATATCGATGTCGACCCTGATGATCTCGACCGGGTCCAGATCCAACGATCGGCACTGCCGGCCAGCCCGGGCTGCCACCTCGGCTGAGCGCGATTGCACACCGTGGTCGACGATGATCGCGCCCGCACGCCACGACGTCTGCACCCGGGCTGCTTCAGCGGCGACCGCCTTCGCCAGGGCCAGGGAATCGGGCCCGCCGGAACAGGCCACGAGGACGAGGGAATCGTCGGTGAGGTCGCCGAGGTTGCGGCGCACCGCGCGTCGCACGACCTGCTCAGCGCTCACCACATCGATACCCGGATCGATACCGGGATCGATACCGGGATCGACGTCGTCAGCCACGGTTACCCACCCGGGTCAGCCCAGGACCCGGCGAATCCACGCACGCGGATCGGTGATCTCAGCACTTGTCGGCAGCGCAGCCGGCGCGGTCCACACCTCGTTGAACCCGGCCATTCCCGCTTGGTCGATCACCGCACGCACGAATGCCGCACCCTCGGTGTACTGGCGCAGTTTCGCTTCGAGACCCAGCACCCGACCGATCAACCCATCGACGAAACCATGCTGCGTGCGCCGGTTGTCGAACCGTGTCCGGATCGTCGCGACGCTCGGCACCACCTGCGGGCCGACCTCGTCCATCACCACATCGGCGTGACCTTCGAGCAGCGACATGAGCGCGGTGAGCCGGTCGAGGATCTCGCGCTGCTGCGGTGTCTGCAGCAGATCGACGATGCCCAGTTTGGATTCGCGCCGGTTGCGCACTTCACCGGCCAAGCGGCGCAGCGTCGCCCAGGTATCGGTATCCGTGGCGCTGAGGTATTCATGCACCTGCTCGGTGAAGTAGGCCGATAACCACGGCACCGCCGAGAACTGCACGCGGTGGGTTTCTTCGTGCAGGCACACCCACAACCGGAAGTCGCCGGCCGGCACATCGAGGTTTCGCTCGGCCGTGACGATGTTGGGTGCGACCAGCATCAACCGACCCGGAACGCTCGGGTCATCACCGAGGGCTTCGTACTGGCCGAGCACCTTCGCAGACAGCAGGGCCAGCACCGCACCCATCTGGACAGCGGTGGAGCGCGATCCGATCTCGCGAACCATCGCCGAGGGTTCCTTCTCAGCCAGCAACCGGGTCAGGGGTGCCATCGCGATGCGCATCTGGTCGACGTTCGCCCGCAACCATTCGGGCCGAGCGACGACGACGGCATGGTGGGTGTCCTCGCTCGCCGTGAGTCCGGTGACCTCTCGCACGGGTTCGATCGCACGGTACGCAGCCGATCGGATGTCGGCAACGATGTGAGCCGCCTCATCCGGGGTCACCTGGGGCCCCGCGGGCGCCAGGCGGATTCCAGCAGCTACCGCGAGTTTCCAGTCGATGACATCGCTCACCCGGGCATTGCTCACCCTCCGAGGGTAAGCGACTCCCGGCTGAACCCGTCGGCCGCGCTCTGCGCCTACTCAGGTTGGCAGCCGCAGCGGACCAACACGGTGGCCGCATCGTCCAGGCTGGCTCGCGCCGAGGCAACATCGGTAGCGGAGTTCGTGGTGAACGCGAACACCAGCAGTCGCCCATCACGGTCGACCACCGTGCCAGCCAGCGAGGACACCCCGGTCAACGTGCCGGTCTTGGCGTGCACGACCCCGGCGCCGGCATAGGAGGACTCGGTGTAGAACCGATCGGCGAGCGTGCCGGTCACCCCGGCGATCGCCAACCCGCCCAGCACCGGCCACCCCCAACTGCCATCGAGAACAGAGCCGCCATCGGCTCCCGTCGATGCCGACCGGGTCATCGCGGTAAGGACTTGGGCGAACGTTCGCGTGGGCACCCGGTTGTCCACCGACAGCCCGCTGGCATCGAACAACGTGATCCCTGACGTGGAGATGCCCATGCTGGTCAGCGTCGCCAACGCTGCCTGCGACCCGGTCTCGAAAGTGCCGACACCGAATCGCGTCGCTCCGGCGAGATGGCCGAGGATCTCGGCATAGTCGTTATTCGAATCGGTCAGCATGGTCTGCACGATCTGGGAAAGCGGGAACGATTCGGTCGCCGCGATCTGGCGTGCGGCCCCCACCGGACCCGGCTGGGGGGCATCCACGCTCACCCCGCGCTCAGCGAGCAGATCTGCGAACGCCCGCGCCGCCGCCTGGGCCGGATCAGGTTGGCGTGCCTCACCGCCGGGGATACGCGCACCATCGACGACCAGCGAGGACACCGGTGCGGCCACCCCCGTCGCCGGATACGTATCCGACCAGCCCATAGCGATGGTCGGGCCGGCGAACAGGGATGCGTCATAGGTCAGGCGAATCGATGCGCCCGCCCCCGGGCCTTGCGCTGATGCGACGACAGCATCGGCGAGGGCTGCCAGCGACGAACCCTCACCCGACCGGGTCGACAGGGTCGGGTCACCGGCCCCGACGAGCACGAGGGTCGCCGTCGCCGGGTCGTAATGGGCGGTGGTGACCAGGCGGGTCGATGGGCCGACGGCCTGCAGCACCGATACCGCGGTGAGGATCTTCACCACCGATCCCGGGGTGCGGGGCACGTCACCGGCCTGATCGAACAGCAGCATCCCGGTGGCCGGATCGAACACGGCCGCGCTGACCTCGCCGCCCAAAGCGGCCGATCCCAGGGGAGCGGCCAGTAGATCGGCCAGGGTGCTCGGATCGGGCATCGGCGCCGCCGCGGGATCGATGGCGGGCAGAACCGGGCCGGCAGGTCCGGTGAAGGCAGCGATCGGGTCCTGCGCCACGACCGTTCCGGTCGCCAGGCTGGGTCCGACCAGGGCGAGGCCGGCCGCGAGCGCCACGAGCAGCGAACGACGAGGTAGTCCCCGATTCCTCACCAGGCGCTCCCTTCCGCTCCGCTGACAACCGACCTAGGGAACACTAGGTCACGACCTACCCCGAGGAGGAGTTGTGACACCCATGGACTTCGACGTCACGGTGGAGATCCCATCCGGCAGTCGCAATAAGTACGAGATGGATCACGCCACCGGTCGCATCCGCCTCGACCGCATGCTGTTCACCTCGACGCGCTACCCCCACGACTACGGATTCATCGACAACACCCTCGGGCTCGACAGCGATCCCCTCGATGCGCTCGTCCTCGTCCAGGAGGCGACGTTCCCCGGGGTGGTGATCCGGTGTCGGGCCGTGGGGATGTTCCGCATGACCGACGAGGCCGGTGGCGACGACAAAGTCCTGTGCGTTCCCGTGGGCGATCCGCGATGGGATCACCTGCGTGACATCTATCACGTGTCGGAGTTCGATCGTCTGGAGATCCAGCACTTCTTCGAGGTCTACAAGGATCTCGAGCCCGGCAAGTCCGTCGAGGGCGCCAGTTGGGTCGGGCGCGAGGATGCGGAGAAGGAGATCAACGAATCATTCGAGCGATTCCGCGCTCAGGGGTCCCAGCACGCATGAGCCCTGCACAACCCGTTGCGTTGCAGCGCGATCACGTCCATATCGCTGCCCGTATGGACGTCCGCTGGAGTGACGTCGATATCTACGGGCATGTCAACAACGTGGCGTACTACGCCTACGTCGACTCCGCCATCGCCACGTTCTTGATGGGCGAACTCAACGATGATCTGCGCCGGTTCGATGCGATCGGGATCGTTGCGGAGACCGGCTGCCGGTATCTGGCGGAAATCGATTTTCCCGCACAGGTCGACATCGGTTTGGCGACCGAACGCATCGGCAACTCCTCGGTGGTGTACCGGTTCGCGATCTTCGTCGCGGGCGACGATGCCCTTCGCGCCACGGGCACTTTCGTCCACGTCTACGTCGATCGCGAACACCGAACCCCCACGGCGATTCCTGATCGGATTCGCACCATCGTGTCGGGCCTGCCCTCGTGGACCGACGAGTAGGGAGCACCGCGACCATGCAGATCACCGGGGCGGTGTTGCACACGATCGGATCGGATCGTCCCTATGCCTCGTCCCAACCCATCACCGTGCGCAACGTCACGCTCGACCCACCCGGGCCGACCGAATGCCTGATCGCGATCGAAGCAGCCGGAATCTGCCATTCGGATCTGTCTGTCGTCAACGGCGACCGGGTGCGCCCCGTCCCGATGCTGCTCGGGCATGAAGCCGCCGGTCGCGTGGTGGAGACCGGCACCGAGGTGACCGATGTTCGCGTCGGCGACCGGGTGATCATGACGTTCCTGCCACGGTGCGAGGAGTGTGCAGCCTGCCGTACCAACGGACGGGTGCCCTGCGAGATCGGTAGTGCGCGCAACGGTGCCGGGGTGCTGTTCAGTGGTGACATCCGGTTGCACGACGACAACGGTCCGGTCTTGCATCACCTCGGCGTCTCCGCCTTCGCTGACCACGCCGTCGTCGATCAACGGTCACTGGTCGTGATCGGCGACGATGTTCCGGCTGATATCGCAGCGCTCTTCGGCTGTGCCGTGCTCACCGGGGGCGGCGCCGTGTGGAATATCGCCCGTCCCACACCGGGTACATCGCTGGCGGTGCTCGGACTGGGCGGGGTCGGGATGGCCGCGGTGCTCACCGCGTTGGCCGAACCCGATGTCGAAGTGATCGCGATCGACCCGGTCGAGGCGAAGCGCGACCTCGCGGTGAACCTCGGCGCTCACCGGGCGTTGACCCCCGAGGAGGCAGCCGCTGACGGTATCCGCGTCGATGCGGTGATCGAAGCATCCGGGCATCCAGCCGCTCTCGCCTCCGGCGTGGACCTCCTGGCACCCGGCGGCGTGCTCGCGGCGACGGGACTGTGCGCACCCGACGCGATGACGTCGATCTCACCCCTGCGCCTGGTGGCCCAGGCCTTGACGATCAGCGGCTGCTATCTGGGGTCGTCGGTGCCGCGGCGGGACATCCCGCGATTCATCGACCTGTGGCGTGAAGGGCGGCTACCCCTGGAGTCGATCATCTCCCACCGCATCGCCTGGACCGATCTGCCCGAGCAGATCAATGCCGCGATGGACCGCCTGCAAAACGCCCAGGCCCTGCGCCAGGTGATCGTGGCCTAGGGGATGCGGCAGACTGGCAGGCATGAGTTCCACCCCCGCTGATCACCCCGCTCCCGGATCTGGCGATGGCTGGGTGACCTTGACCGGCGGCAAGGTGCTGTGGGGGCGTTTCGGGGCAGCCGGGCTCCTCCTCGGTCACCTCGAACCTGACGGCACCGAGCGATTCCTGCTGGCTCGCCGCGCCGCCTGGGTGCACCGCGGCCACGGCACGTGGTCGGTGCCCGGTGGGGCGATCGATTCGCACGAGGACCCGGTCACCGCGGCCCTGCGCGAATTCGACGAGGAAATCGGCCGGGTACCCGAGGGATACCGGCTCATCGGCATCCACGAGGAGATCCTCGAAACCGGAGTGTGGAGTTATCACACCTGCTGCGCACGGGTCACCGAGCGACCCGACTACGACGCGACGCTGTCACCGGAGAACGACGAAGCAGCCTGGTGGACCCGCGAGGACTTGACCGATATCCCGCTGTTCGAACCCTTCGCATCCCAGCTGCCGATGCTGCTGGCGATCTTCGACAGTGACCGTTGAAAGACAGTGACCGTTAAACCAAACCTCACGCGCGCCGACGGCTCACCACGATCAACAGCACATAGGCCAGCCAGAACGCCGCACCCACTCCCAGATAGGCCCAGCGCATCGGAGTCCAAGCGCCCGGCAGCGTCACGGTCAGCACGGTCATCAGTCCACCGCTGACGATCATCACCACTGCGGCACCGAGCACCGGATGATCCGGTGCTCGACGCACCAGCCACATCTGGCCGGACAGACCCAGCAGCGCCGCACCCAGCATCTGCAGGGTCCAGGTGGTGTCGATGACGGTCTCCAGGCCCAGCCACTGGGCCATCAGCGCCGGCGCGACGATGAGGAGCAGCCCGGACACGGCGAAAACCACGGACCCGAGGGACAGCACGACGCGGATGAGGCGCGCAGCGATCGGCACGCCCGAGATATCCCGGAGATCAGCCTCCGTCATACGCCGACGCTATCGGTCGTTGTCCCCCATTCGGGGTTGCGACACAGTCATCCGATCGTGCCGTCCCCGGCCAGTAGATCCTGGGCCAGGATGCGCACCCGGTACCCCCGTCGTCCATCGACCGTTTCCGGTGTCAGCTGTGCCAGCAGATCGAAGCGCTCCCCCGGCCACGGATCGGGGATGTCGTTGGGGTTCACCGGGTCGAAGGCACGCAGGAGATCGGGGATATGTCCGTGATCCCAGACGATGAGCGTGTCCTGTCCCGATGCGCGCACCTCGTCAGCGAGCACCGCCTCCTGACCACGGTCGTGGTGGTGGTGTAGGTGCAGGTTGAGCCGATCGGCGATGGGTCGCGCGGTGTCCACGCACCGGTGGCTGTGATTGTCATCCGTCGCCGGTGCGGCGTGCACTCGCGCAGGTCGCCTCCAGGCATCGCCGGGTTCACCCGCGCGATCGAAGCGCACCGCGAGCGCCCCGGCGCGGCTCCAGCCACGCGGGGTCAATCCTCGCGAACTCGGCTGCCCGTGCATGTCGACACCGAACTGCTCGGGGGCTGACGCGTGGGCGGCCGTCGGCTTCTCGCCGTGCCGGATGACCATGACAACCGGATCGACAGGTGTGCCATCAGCGGGTGTTGCGGGCACTGTCATGAGGTCTGCGCGAGGTCCAACTCGGCGAACAACGACGTGGTCAGGTGGTCGACGAGGTCGCTGCGCGCCACGGTCGCCGGATCCCAGGCCAGCACCGTCTCCTCCATGCCGACCAGCCAGCCGCGCAGGATCAACCGGGCGAGTGGGCCGGCATCATCGCGCCCCGCGGCGGCCAGCCAGC
>JAGYOB010000374.1 GCA_018399515.1 Candidatus Nanopelagicales bacterium | reverse complement strand
GATCTGGCCGGTGTGGACTCCGGTTTCATCATCGAGCAGTGGCAGGCCTCGGTCGCGGTGTCCGTCGCCTGCATCGTCGGCTTCATTGCCTTGAACCTGGTCCGCGGTCGCCAAGGCCGGGTGTGGCAGGCCGTCCGAGATGACCCGGTGGCAGCGGCAGTTTCGGGTATTTCGCCCTCAGGTTCGAAGGTCTCGGCGTTCGTGGTCAGCAGTTTGTTCGCTGCGCTAGCAGGAGCGGTTTTCGCTCAAATCCTCAGTTATGTCGGCCCGGGTGCCTTCGCACTAGGGCTTTCCTTGTCCCTTCTCGTCGGCATCGTGCTCGGCGGCCGCAATTCGCTCATCGGGGCCATGATCGGCGCCGTCATCCTCGTGTGGCTTCCGGAATTCGTCCTGAGTCTGGCTGCAGGCCGAGGCTGGGAGGACCAGGTCACCAATAACGCCCCGAATTTCGTCTACGGCCTAGCTGTCGTCCTGGTGGTCCTGGCAGCACCCGGAGGACTCGTGGGCGGCGTGCAGGAAGTTGTGAAGCGGGTCGCGCGCCGGTAACGAATTCGTCGATTTGTGAAAACTCATTGCCCAGTGAGACAGATGTGACTAGCCTCACGAAAACTCTGGGTTAACCCGTTGTACATGTCGCGCCGCGGCACCGGGCTACCCGAGGCACTTTGGGAGGGATCCACGTGGTTAAGGCCTTCGCTAAGCGGGCGGTTGCTATCGGGGCAGTCGCAGCGCTCGGTTTCGCCGGAGCAGTCGCACCGGCTTCCGCAGCAGACCCCGGCGTTACGAGCAACAAGATCACGATCGGCATGACAACCCCCTTGACCGGACCGGCATCTTTGGGCTACGAGTTCATCGCCCCGGCAGCGGAGGCCTACTTCGAGTACGTGAACGCCAACGGCGGTGTCAATGGAAGAGACATTGACCTGCGCGTCTACGACGACCAATACAACCCGGCCAAGACCAAGATCGGTACTAACCAGCTGATCAACCGCGATCGCATCTTCGCGATGTACGGGGCCCTCGGCACCCCGACCCACTCGGCCGTGGTGCGAGATCTCAACCGTCGCGGTATCCCGGACGTGTTCGTCAACACCGGCGGAGCGAGTTTTGACAACCCCCGCCGCTACCCGATGACCTTCCCGTACTTCCCGTCGTACATCGTGGAAGCGAAGGCGATGGCCTACTACATCGACCGGACCAGTTCGCTGGACCGCAAGAAGCGCTGCCTGATGTACCAAGACGGCGAATTCGGCGATGACTCCAAGAAGGGCTTCAAGGCGGCCGGTATGAAGTTCGCCGAAGAGGTGTCGTATTTCTCCGGTCAGCAACTTGCCGGCCTGTCCTCGCAGGTCTCCACCTTGAAGTCCGCTGGCTGCGAGCTCGTGGTCTTCTTCGGAGTGACCTCGGCGACCGCATCGCTGCTCGGTGAGGCCGCCAAGGCTGGCTTCAGCCCCACGTGGATGGTGACCTCGGTCGGATCCGATCCTGACGTGATCGGCGGAGTGGTTGGCAGCAAGCGCGTCCTTAACGGGGTTTATACCCCGAACTGGATCACACCCATCCAGGACACCCGCAACCCCTACGTGCGCCAGATGAAGGTCATCGCTGACCGCGCTGGCCTGCCGTGGAACTTCTACACCTACTACGGCATCAACACCGCGTACGTGTTGGCCCAGGCCCTCGATGCGGCTGGACGCAACCTCACCCGTGAGGGACTCGTCGAGGCGCTGGAGACCGAATCGCGGAGCTTCCGGTCGGCAGCAGAGGTGCCTTTCCGCATCACCGGTTCCTCCCACCAGGGTCTGACCGGCTTCTACATGGCCCGCTACAACTCCGACATCGAGGCGGAGCGGATCACGAACTACATCATGACCGCGACGAGTTCGGCGTCCGGCAAGGCGAAGAGGGCGACCTTCCGTCAGCCGAACCCGACCCGCAAGCTGCTGCCGTAAACGGCGGAGAGGAAAAGAGGATCAACGTGAAGATCAAATTGCCTCGCCGCGCTGTAGCGGCGGTCGCCTCCTTGGGACTGGCCCTCGTGGCGGTCCCGACCGTGGCACCGGCGGCTAACGCCGCC
>JAGYOB010000373.1 GCA_018399515.1 Candidatus Nanopelagicales bacterium | reverse complement strand
GGACGGAGCCGAGCATGCGATGTGGCGGGTCGACCCAGGTGGGCTACGCCGCGCCTTGACCGGCGAGCCATTCCTCGGGTGAAACGTGCCCATATCGGGTGCCTTTCACCCAGATAACGTCCCGGTATCCGGCGGCAGAGATCTGAGTCAGACCGCGCGGGGCGACCGATAAACGGATGTGAATGTCCGGAAGTTTTTGTCAGGCGACGCTGCTATCCCTACCCTGACGAGTCGATACCGATGTGCAACCCGCTCGACATCCAGCCGATATCAACCCGACACCTTCGCTGTACCCGCAGAGGGTCGTGGAGTTCGCCCAGAGGGGAATGACACCCCGTGAGCCCTAGCCGCTCTCGCAAGCCCACCCGCACGCCGAAGGTGCTCGGGACCGTCGCCCTGGTCGCGGCGGGTCCCGGCGACCCCGAACTGCTCACCTTGCGCGCTGTCGCGCTGCTGGGTCAGGCTCACACGGTCGTCGTCGATGCCGATGTCGAACACATGGCTCGCCGCCATACCAGTGTCGAGGCGACGGTGATCGTCGCTGTGGGCGAGGACGGAGTACCCCTGGAGCCAGCGGCTCGGATCAAGTACGTCGTCGAGTCCTACCGTGGCGGGCAGCACGTGGTGCGGTTGATGAGCGGCGATCCGGTACTCGATGGCAGCATCACCGCAGAGATCTCAGCACTTCGAAAAGCGAAGGTCCCCTTCGAGATCGCTCCCGGGGTGAGCAACCTCTCGGGTATCGCCGCTTACGCGGGATTCACTCTGACGACGCGGACAACGCGCGATGTGCACGTTCTCGCTGACGTCACCCATCCGGTCGACTGGACCGCACTCGCTGATGAACGAACGACCGTCGTTGTGCTCGACGGTGCCGAGGATGCTGCCGCGATCGCCAAGGAACTCATCAAGGCTGGCCGCAAGCCGTCCACTCCGATGGTCATCACGCGTTCGGGAACCACCGTCGAGCAGCGGTCTATCGAAGCCTCCCTGGAGGACATTCCCGCGGCGATCAAGGCGGCGAAGCAGGCTGGACCGGGAATGGTCGTTGTCGGTGAGGTCGTTGAGCAGCGCGAGAAAATGGCGTGGTTCGAGGTCAAGCCGCTGTTCGGTTGGCGGGTTCTGGTGCCCCGAACACAGGAACGATCCGATGACCTGCTCGATCGGTTGATCCGGGCGGGCGCTGTCCCGCAGGAAGTGGCGACGATCTCGGTAGAACCCCCGAGGACGCCACAGCAGATGGAACGCGCCGTGCACGGATTGGTTTCGGGCCGATACGAGTGGATCGGATTCACCAGCGTCAATGCCGTCCGCGCGGTGCGCGAGAAACTCGAGGAATACGGCCTGGACGCTCGATCCTTCGCAGGCCTGAAGGTCGCTGCCGTCGGTGAGGACGCGGTTGAAGCGCTGGTCGCGTTCGGGGTCAAGCCGGATCTGGTTCCCGAAGGAGACCAGACCACAGCCGCGCTTCTGGCCGAGTGGCCGCCCTATGACGACATCGTCGATCCGATCAACCGGGTGTTCCTCCCCCGCGCCGATATCGCCACCGAGACGCTGTCGGCCGGCCTCGTCGAACTGGGCTGGGAAGTCGAAGACATCACCGCGTATCGCACCGTGCGGGCTGCCCCGCCGCCGGCGCAGACGCGCGAAGCGATCAAGTCCGGTGGATTCGATGCCGTGCTGTTCACCTCGAGCAGCACGGTGCGCAACCTGGTGGGCATCGCCGGAAAACCGCACGCGACCACTGTCGTGGCGTGTATCGGTCCTGCCACGGCCAAGACCGCGGAGGAGCACGGGCTGCGCGTCGATGTTCTGTGCGAGCAGCCAACCCACGCGGCGCTCGCGGATGCGTTGGCCGAACACGGCGAGCAGTTGCGTCAGGCTGCCCTTGCCGCAGGTGAGGCCACCTGGCGGCCGAGCCGCAAGCGCGCCGCCGCCCGCAAGCGCTCGACCTGACCCGCGAACCGTCACTGTGCTGGCTACGCGCTCAGGGCCCCGCGTTCGGGTCGAGATTCGGTGAGCGCCGGGTCAGGTGAAGGGGGCGCGTGCCCCCGGCGAGATCGCGTGATCCGGGACACATCGATGGCTACGGGCACTACCGAACGGCGACGACCTCGGCATCGAACGTAGAGTGGTCGATGTGGGCGAGACAACGGTGGTTCACCTGCTGCGACACGGTGAAGTGCACAATCCCGAAGGCGTGCT
>JAGYOB010000372.1 GCA_018399515.1 Candidatus Nanopelagicales bacterium | reverse complement strand
CGGCGTAGCCCACCTGGGTCGACCCGCCACATCGCATGCTCGGCTCCGTCCACGAGCACCACCGGGATGAAATCGGCGTACCGTGCCGCCCACTGCGGGTTGCCGATGATCGATTCCTCTCGCCACGCGATCTGCAGCGGGTCGCAGACCTCGGCCACCACAGCCCTCGCCTCGTCGCACAGATGACAGCCGGGCTTGCCGATCACGATCACCCGCGGCGGTTCGGTCACCGGCGACCCATCCGAGGATTCGTTCATGAGCCGTAGTCTGTCGTATATGGCGACGTCCGAAAATCCGGCGAAAGGGCGGCGGGTGACAGCGCACGATCCTGTTCTCGCGGCGTACCGAACCGCCGGGCGCGCATCTGCCGCGGCGGCTGTCGTCACCTCGCCGGAGTCCGGCGAGACATCTGAGCGCGATCGACAGGCTGCCGCGTTCTTCGATGTCGACAACACCCTGATGCGCGGAGCGAGCCTGTTCCATTTCGCAGCGGGACTGGCCCGCAAACGGTTCTTCACCGCCGCCCAGATCACCCGGTTCGCCCGTGCTCAGGCGAAATTCGTGCTGTCAGGTTCAGAGGATTTCGAGGACATGGCCTCGGCGACAGAATCAGCCCTGTCATTCGTCAACGGCCGTAACGTCAGCGAGCTGATCGACCTCGGTCAAGAGATCTTCACCGATGCCCTGACCGACAAACTCATCCCCGGAACTCTTGCGCTCGCCCAGGGCCACCTCGATTCCGGGCAGCGAGTGTGGTTGGTGACGGCGACCCCGGTGGAATTGGCGACGATCATCTCCTCCCACCTCGGCCTCACCGGCGCTTTGGGAACTGTCGCTGAAGTGGTCGACGGAACGTACACCGGACGCCTGGTCGGTGCACCCCTGCACGGCATGGCCAAGGCCGAGGCCGTGCGTGCCCTCGCCGAGCGCGAGGGCCTCGACCTCGCGCGCTGCGCGGCGTATTCCGATTCAGCCAATGACATCCCGATGCTGTCGATCGTCGGTCGGCCCATCGCGGTGAATCCTGATCCCGCCCTGCGCGCCCACGCGCGCGACAACGACTGGCCGATCCGGGACTTCCGACGACGCGCCCAGATGCGTCGGGCCGTTCCCGCCGTGACCGCCGGTGCCAGCGTGGCCGCAGCACTAGCGACCGGTTATGCGATCGGTCGCCTCGCACGTCGCTGATCAGTCGCCGCCCAGGCCATTCGTCGACCAACGTGGGTCAGCCGAACACTCCGGGCCGATCGACGAGGACGCGATACAGCCCCTGCTGGATCGTCTCGCGCACCCGATCGGTCATCTCCAGGATGGTCATCGGATCATCCGCGGCGCCCTCGGGGAGGTCATCGGTTCGGATCGGCTCTCCGAACTCGATGATCCACTTGCTCGGCAGCGGGACCGCACCCAACGGGCCCAGCCACGGGAAGGTCGGAGTGACCGGGAAGTACGGCATCCCGAACAGCCGAGCCAGCAGCGGAATCTCGCCGATCTTGGGATAGATCTCCTCGGCACCCACGATCGCTGTCGGGATGATGGGCGCCCCGGTTCGCACGGCCGCCGCGACGAAGCCGCCTCGACCGAACCGCTGGAGCTTGTATCGCTCGGCGAACGGCTTGCCGATCCCTTTGAAGCCTTCGGGCCATACGCCGACCACTTCACCCTCCGCGAGCAGCCGCTGAGCATCGGCCATGCAGGCCAGAGTGTGTCCGGCTTTGCGGGCTAGTTCAGCCAGGAACGGCATGGAGAACACCAAATCTGCGCCCAGCATGCGCAGATGGCGGTGATCTGGATGCTCGTCCAACAATGCTAACTGCGTCATTACGGCATCTACTGCGATCGTGCCCGAGTGATTCGCCACGACGAGTGCAGCACCTTCCCCGGGGACATGGTGCAACCCTCGTGCTTCGACACGAAACCACGACCGATACAGCGGGCGCATCGGCGCCATGAGAACCGAATCGAGCAGTTCGGGGTCGAAACCGAATTCGTCGACCGGGTAATCACCGCTCAGTCGGCGCCGAACAAAATCAACCGCATTGCCGAGTCGGGCCAAGACGTCGGGATCGCCGTTCGCCAGATCACCATTGCGTGATTCGTCACCGTTGCCGCGAGGCACATCACCGGATGACGTCGATCCCGATCCCCGAGCACCGGACCGACGCGATCGACGCGGACCATCGGGGTCGAAAGACAGAATCCGAGCCTGCGTCATCAGCGCACCTCCTGCTTCAACGCATCCTGCTCCGTGGCGAATATCGGGAGCAACGGGGTCAACCCGTGTCCGCGGACGAATTCCGCGAATGCCTCCGGCGTGCTCCAACGTGCGACGAAACCGGCATCCTCGGTGAAACGGCTGGTGTCGATCACTCGTCCGTAGGTCAAGAAGCGCACCTGCTCTGCAGAGAAATCAGCCAATCCCGCTCGGCCGAGACTGCGACCGGCGACCCCGAGCAAGGATCTCGGAAACGCGATCGCAGGTCGCCCCAGCCGTCGAACCGCTTGCGACAACATCAGCACGCCCGGCCCTGCGACGTTGTACACACCGGTGCAGGCATTCGAATCCTCTGCCAAGGCGATCATCCGCATGGCTTCGAGGCAGTCATCTTCGTGGAGGAACTGCATGCGGGCGTCGAATCCGAGCACAGTCGGGATCACCGGCAGCGAGAAGTACGAAGTCATCGGTGTGTCGATGCTGGGTCCGATGACGTTCGCGAAACGCAGGATCGACACTGCGACGTCAGGGCGCCGTCGTGCGAAACCACGCACGTAGCCCTCGACCTCCATCGAGTCCTTGGCCCATCCCGAAGTCGGCGGGTGCTTGGGCGCGGTCTCCTCGGTGAACATCGCCGGATCTCGAGGCCCTGCGCCATAGACCGAAGCCGTAGATTTGACGACGAGTTGACGCACGGTCTTCGACTTCTGGCAGGCGGCCAGCAACTGCATCGTTCCGATGACGTTGATGTCCTTCATCGTGGCTCGTCCACCGGCTTGCATCGGGGTCGCGATGACTCCCGCATGAACGACAGTGTCGACATCCGCGGCATCCATGATCTTGGCGATCACGGGATTTCGGATGTCAGCACGAATGAACTCTGCCCCGCCAAGGTCCTGTCGAGGAGGCACGACATCGACGGCGACAACGCGATCGACATCGGGCTGTTCAGCGAGTCGCGCCGCGATCTGCCCGCCAAGATAGCGAGCCGCGCCGGTCACCAGCACCACCCGGGTCATCCCGACAGCGTACGACCCGCTCCGCGGCGATGGGACAGATCACCGACGTCGGTCGCAGACTCCGTCCAAGGACGCCCCAGCCTCATCGGCGACCCCAAGGGGCCCGGGACGGGCTGATTACTTCTTATTGCGGCGCTGGACGCGGGTGCGCTTGAGCAACTTGCGATGCTTCTTCTTGGCCATGCGCTTTCGGCGCTTCTTGACCACGGAGCCCATCTATGACCTCATTCGTCGTTCGTTCGTCGATCGTTCGCACTTCGTCTGGCGTTCGACGAAACGGATCGCCCAGCAAGTTCGCTGAGCCTACGTTATGTCGACCAGAGGGGTGCACCTGGGTCAGCAGACCCCGCTCGAGGCAGCGGTAAACGCGCCAGAGGAGTCGACCGATTCAGGTCCCCGTGCGATAGGTCAGCCGGCTTCGAAAAACGACGACTGCAGGTAGTCCTGGACGGCCTTCTCAGGCACTCGAAAGGAGCGCCCGACACGGACCGCTGGAAGGTCACCGGAATGAACCAGGCGATACACGGTCATCTTCGACACCCGAAGCGCCGTGGCAACCTCGGCGACGGTCAAGAAGCGGACATCGGCCATGGAAGCCGGCGTCGATTCAGGGGTCGACGCCCGCGTCGAGCGCTGTGTCGAGCGCTGTGTCGACTGCGCGTCACCGGGCCGCTGCGGGCTTACCGCCATAGGGACACTCTCCTTGCCTGACGGCCTGACCGGATTACCCCACCCTCTCGATGAAGATCACCGCGACCTGACTACCTGCGCGAGCGTAGTGGTACCGACCGGCCAGCGTGCAGGCAATACCCGAATCTGTCACCCCGGACTCCGGCACCGGAGCTAGAACCACGGCTCCGGATCGACGGTGAGGCCGTGCGCCGGGAACACCGCCGACCGGGTGGCGATGACCGCCGCATCGATGGGATCGTCGGGATTGAAGCCAGAATCGAACGGCTTCGCCCACGGATCGCGACCGTCGGTCATCCGCGCCGGGGCCGGTCGGCCCATAGTCTGTCGGACGAAAGAGTCGAAGGATTCGGGGATCGCCGTTGTCGCCTCGATCGGCACGCCCGCGGCGATCGCCAGCAGATGCGTCCAGGCGCGAGGCACGACATCGACCCACTCGTAACCACCACCACCGACAGCGATCCACCGCCCTCCGGCGAACCGATGGGCCCAGCGGTGGATCGCGTCATAACTGGACCGCTGACCATCCATGGACAGGGCAAGGTGGGCGAGTGGATCGTCGAAGTGTGAATCGCATCCATGCTGACTGACGATGACCTCGGGTCGGAACTGCTCGAGAACATCGGGTACGACTGCGTGGAACGCTCGCAGCCACCCCTGGTCACCCGTGCCCGCGGGAACCGCGATGTTCACCGCGCTCCCGATCGCATCCGGGCCCCCCGATTCGGTGGGGAATCCCGTACCCGGGAACAGCGATCTGGGGCTCTCGTGGATCGACACCGTGAGCACTCTTGGATCGTCGTAGAACATCGCCTGCACTCCGTCACCGTGGTGCACATCGACGTCGATGTAGGCGATCCGGTCAACCCCCTGCTCCAGCAGCCAGGCGATCGCCACCCCGATGTCGTTGTAGATGCAGAATCCGGAGGCGGCACCGGGCATGGCGTGATGCAGCCCGCCGGCGATGTTGACCGCATGCTGCGTTCGCCCCGAATGCACGGACTGCGCGGCGGCGAGCGTCGCCCCCGCCACACGAAGCGATGCTTCGTGCATTCCGGCGAAGACCGGATCGTCCGCCGTCCCCAGGCCCCGGGCTAGATCGACCTGCGTCGGATCCGACGATGCCCGCTGCACTGCTTCGACGTACTCGCGGTCGTGCACGCGAAGGACGTCCTCGACCGTGGCCGGAACTACCGGCGACAGCATCTGCACACCCGGCGCTTTCAGCACACCGAAGTCTTCGGCCAATCGCATCGCGAGTTGCACCCGAACAGGAGCAAGCGGATGCCCGGGCCCGAAATCGTAGGCACGCAGCGCCTCATCCCACACGACGGTGACTGTCTCTCCCATGGTCGGCTACGCCTCCCGTCCGAGTTCGACACTGCGATCACGTGCTGCACGCGTGGCTTGTTCGAGCAACACCGCTAATGTCCCGCCATCAGCCGAATCTCCCGCGAGAACACCCAGCGCTGCTTGAGTCGTGCCTCCCGGCGACGTCACCCGACGGCGTAGTTCCGCCGGTTCGATCTCACTGGTTCGAGCCAACAGGGCCGCTCCCGCGACAGTTTGGCGCACGAGTGCTCGCGAAACCTCAGGCTCTAAGCCGAGTTCGACGCCCGCGGATTCCAGCGCCTCCATGAAGGCGAACACATAGGCCGGCCCGCTTCCGGAGATCGCGGTGACGGCATCCTGGAGATGCTCATCGACCTGGGCGACCTCTCCGATAACGCCGAGCAATTCCTCTGAAACCGCAACGGATTCTGCGGAAGCTGCTCTGCCTGCGGAAATCACCGTCATGCCCTCTGTGATGACGGCCGGAGTGTTCGGCATCGCGCGGATACACGACACTCCCTCACCCACCATCGATTCCATGGTCCGTGTCGAGATCCCCGCCACGATCGAGATCAGGATCGATCCAGGGCGCAGGTTCGAGCCGATAGCACCGATGACCGACCGTGCATCCGGCGGCTTGACTGCTAAGAGCGTGACATCCGCTGTCGTTGCAGCATCCGCCATCGAGACCGCCGATACTCCGAAACGATCGCACATTTCGGCCGCGCGCACGGAATCCTGTTCGCAGATCACGATCTGTGCGGCCGACGTTCCCGATCGCACAAGTCCTCCGATGAACGTCTCCCCCATCACGCCGGCTCCGATGATGGCGATCATCAAGTCGGTCACACTGCGGGAATCCATCACACTCGAATCACTCACGGTGTTTCCCCCGCTTGCCCGCCAGAATCATCTCGGGGCCCGGGCAGATCGGTTCGCGGATCCAAGAGGCCCTGGATCACCGGGCCGACCAGGCGCACCACGTGCTCATCACTGGCTGACGCGAGCGGTTCGATCCGTGCCACATAACGCCCCACCGCGATACCGACGAGGTAGGAGGAGATCAACGCCGCACGCATTCGGGCATCGGGAACGCCGATGGCGGCGACGATTCGGTCGACGACCGCTGACTCGACGTATTCCTGCAGGGCACGAGTCGAGGAGTACGCCGATCCTCCCGCGCGAACGAGCCCGAGAAGATCAGCCCGCGCCTGCGGATCATCGAGGGTTGTCAGCATGAAGCGAACGAGTCGGTCCCCGAGGCCTTCCAGGCCCGGCGCCAACAGCGTGGGCACCGCCGTCGCCGGATCGGTCGGCAGCCGCAGCGCGGCGGCGAAGAGATCACCCTTGCTGGCGTAGTAACGACGCAGGACCTCCGGTGCGACACCGGCCGCCGCCGCAACACCTTTCATCGTGGTGCGGGCGTACCCCGAAGCGGCGAAGACACCGCGTGCCGCATCGAGCAGCCCCGACCGTGGGTCGGTGACATCCTCGGGCATGACCACCACCCTAACCGGCAGCCAGCATGCAACGGTGAGGTCACCGTGGCCAGCAAACGCAGATCAGGTGCTCGTCGTGCGCAGGTGCATCCGAGCGAATGCCAGGGCCTCACCCAGATCTGCCTCGCGTTCGGCCCGCGACGCTGCCTTGCGCGTGGATACTTCGACCACGACCGTGCCATCGAACCCTGACTCGCGCAGGTGAGTCAGCACTCCGGCGCACGGCTGGCTCCCACGCCCGGGCACCAGGTGCTCATCGCGAGCCGAACCGCTCCCATCGGCCAGATGCAGATGTCGTACCCGATCCCCCAGATCACGCACCATCTGCAGCGCATCCGTTCCCGATACGGCGGTGTGGGAGAGGTCGACCACCGCGTGGGCGTAATCCTCGTCCCGAATATCCCAGCCCGGTGAGTACGCAGCGATCTCTCGGGAACGCGCTCGCCACGGATACATGTTCTCGACGGCGAACTCGACATCGGTGACCTCGCGCATACGGGCGATTCCGGCGACGAACTCACGCGCATAATCCCGCTGCCATCGAAACGGCGGGTGCACCACCACGGTGCGCGCCGACAGTTCCTCGGCCACCGACCGCGCCCGCACGAGCTTGCCCCAAGGATCGGTACCCCAGACCCGCTGGGTGATCAGCAGGCACGGTGCATGCAATGCCAGGATCGGCATCGCGAAGTGCTCGCTCAGTCGGCGCAGCGCCGCCGAATCCTGACTCACCGCGTCTGTCATCACCATGACCTCGACACCGTCGTAGCCGAGTTTGGCGGCGATCTCGAATGCCGACGCAGTCGATTCGGGATAGACCGATGATGTCGACAACGCGATGGCCGGACCGCTCTCGCGACTGGTCATGAACGTGCCCGTCGCCATCGATCCGTGACGATCGTCGCAATCCAGACGAGCGCTACTCCGACGAGGCCGGAGACAACCGGCAGGGTCAGACCCGGGCCGAGCGGGATCGTCAGAGCGAAGAACTCCGCCGCGAACGGCACCAGCAGCACGAACAGGAACAACACGACCATCGAGGCGACGATTCCGATGCGCAGAAGGTTCAGCGGTCGAGCCGATTGGGCGAGCACCGCAACAGTGACGATGAACAGTGAGACGGTCGCCGCCGTTCGCGCATCGTCGATGGATGCTCCGCCGCGCAATTCGAGCAGGTAGGTGACCATCGCGGCTCCCGCGCAGATGATGCCGGCGGGGATGGTGAACAGCAGAACGCGTTTCAAGAATCCCGGGCGGAACCGCTCGGTGTTGGGCATCAGTGCGAGAAAGAAGCCGGGGATTCCGATGGTGAGTGCCGAGATCAGCGTGTAGTGCCGGGGCAGGAACGGGAACTCCAGGGCCGAAACACCGAACATGATGGCGGGGATGATGCTGAGTCCGACCACGAGAGAGGTCGCGGATGCGTAGAAGGTTTTGGTGAGGAACACATCCGAGACTCGTTCGATGTTTCCGAGCACCCGACGTCCTTCGGCGACGACGCTGGGCATGACCGCGAACTTGTTGGCCAGCAGGACGATCTGCGCCACGGCGCGCGTGGCCGCTGAACCCGAACCCATCGCGATGCCCAGATCCGCGTGCTTCAAGGCCAGAACATCGTTGACCCCATCACCGGTCATCGCGACGGTCTTGCCGCGCAGATGCAGCGCGTCGACCATCGCCTGCTTCTGGACCGGAGTGACGCGGCCGAACACACTGTGTGTAGCAACGGGCTCAGCCAAGGCCTGCGGGTCCTCACTGAGATCGCGTGCGTCGATCGGATCCGCGGCCCCGGGGACACCCGCGCGTTTGGCGATCGCACCGACCGTGGCCGCGTTATCGCCGGAGATCACCTTCACGTCGACGTTCTGATCGAGGAAATACGCGACGGTCTCTGCTGCATCCGGGCGCAGCACCTGATCGATGACCACCAGGGCGATCGGTTCGATCTGGCCGGGCCCGGATTCCGCAGACGGTTCTGCTGCCCCGACCCCCCTGGCCAACAGCAGCACTCGAGCTCCTTCGGCAGACAGGGCCTCGGCTCGTTGGAGTACCGCCGGAGCATCGTCGCCGACCAGCACCTCGGGGGCTCCCAGCAGATAGGCGCCGTGATCGGCGAAACGAGCCGCTGACCACTTGCGCGCGCTCGAGAACGCAACCGCGGAGACCTGCTGCCAATCTGCTGGCGGTGGATACGCCTCCGCGACCGCCTGCAGTGTGGGATTGGGTGACTGCTCGGCTGAGCCGAGCGCGCCCAGGGCTGCGGCAACATCGGCAGACGCTGCCTGCGACGTGGCCTCAGTGGCGCCTGACCCCTCCTGTCCCGCGAGTTCGATGATCTCGCGCACCTGCATGCCCGGCTGGGTCAAGGTGCCCGTCTTATCCGCGCACACCGTGTCCACCCGCGCCAGCACCTCGACCGCGGGCAGCTCTTGAACGAGGACCTTCTTCTGCGCCAATCGCATGACTGACACAGCCATGGCGATGCTGGTCAGCAGGACCAGGCCCTCGGGCACCATCGTCACGACACCGGCGATCGTGTTGCGGATGACATCAGCCAGCGGCTGATCAGCGCGCAACTGGCTCCACAGCAGCAATCCCCCGACCGGCACCAGCAGCACGGATGCGATCCGGATGAACATATTGATCGCATCGCGCAGCTCGGATCGGGTGAGCGCAAACTGGCGCGCTTGCACTGTCAGACCGGCGGCGAAAGAGTCCTTTCCCACCTTTGTCGCGCGATATGCCCCCGAACCCGCGACGACGAACGACCCGGACATCGCCTGATCGCCGGGGCTCTTGTCCACCGGGTCGGCTTCACCGGTGAGCAGGCTCTCATCGATCTCGAGGCCGTCGGCGGCGATCACCACACCGTCGACGACGAGTTGATCACCCGGCCGTACGAGCACGATGTCGTCGAGCACGACATCTCGGGGTGGCACTTCGATATCGGTTCCATTTCGGCGAACGAGAATCTGCGCTTCGGAGATCACCGATAACTTCGCGAGCGTTCGACTGGCTCGGTATTCCTGGATGATTCCGATGAACGTGTTGATGACGATGACGAAACCGAACAGGGCATCTTGGATCGGCGCAACGAACAGCATGACCACCCACATCGAGCCGATCAGCCCATTGAAGTAGGTGAAGACATTCGAGCGGATGATGCTGCTCAGGCTCCTGCTGTAGGCATCTGGTGCGTCGTTGAATTCACCGCGCGCCACGCGTTCGGCGACTTCGCCGTC
>JAGYOB010000371.1 GCA_018399515.1 Candidatus Nanopelagicales bacterium | reverse complement strand
GATGCCGGTCCTCGGCCGGTATTCGGTGAGGTCGCCCCGACGAGTAATCGGTGGACGAGTAATCGGTGATGGTGTCGGAGAGCAGGTCGATCAGTCCGATGGGGTGTTCGTCATCGGAGAGCACCGGCAGGTGAACTGCCAGAACGGGAACCATGTCACCGAGGGCTTCTTGGCATTCCTCGATCAGTGACTCCGTCGCAGCCGAGGTGGAATCGATGTCGCAGATCACGATGGCTCGTGGGAGCCCGAGATCATCGCAGAGATCCCAGGCCTCGACGACAGTGTCGTGGATTGACTCGATGGCTGAGATCACGAACAGCGCACCGTTGACCTCGCTGAAGACCGCGGCCGCGCTATCGATCTGGTCGGCGGCCAGCGGGCGCACATCGATACGCGGCTCGGCCGCACCACGGTGGGCGATTGAACGAGTCAGCCCCTCGCAGAATCCGGTTACCCCATCGGTGGATGGCGCTGGGTCCGGTGCTGTGACCACCACCACGGTGCGAACGCCATCCGCATCTGCCATAGCCGCCAGTGTGACGGGTGGCAACCCGGTTCGCGCAGCACCTCCCACGCCAGCGCGGCGCGACACCCTACGATCAGGAGGCGGCCGGCAGTAGCAGGCTGCGGGTCGGGCGCGGACCCACGGTGGCAAGGTGCTGCTAGCCCAACGTCGATCAGTCAGGAGGCGAGCGTGCTGAACAACCCTGCGGCGCGCAAGGTCACCGGCTGGGTACTCGAGCCGATCTCGCGAGGTCTGCTTGCTCTGCGCATCTCCCCGGACGCCATCACCATGATCGGCACTATCGGTGCGTGTGCGGGGGCGTTGATCTTCTTCCCACGTGGCGATTTCATCCCGGGTGTCCTCATCATCGCGGCCTTTGTGCTCGCCGATCTGCTCGACGGGACGATGGCCAGGTTGTCGGGGCGGGCTGGTCCCTGGGGCAATTTCCTCGATGCGACCCTCGATCGGGTCGCTGATGGCTGCATCTTCGGCGCCCTTGTCCTGTGGGCCGTGGGCACCGGTGATGCGTGGACCATCGCGGCCGCGCTCACCGCACTCGTCGGAGGACAGGTGATCTCATATGCCAAGGCCCGGGCAGAGGCGGTGGGTGCCCAGGCGAATGTCGGGATCGCCGAGAGAGCCGAGCGCCTCATCATCGTGCTCGCCGCTGCATTCATCGCTGGTCTCGGCGTGCCCTATGTGCTGCCCGTCGCGCTCGGCGTCGTGGCGGTGCTTTCGATCGTGACGATCATCCAACGCATCGTCACTGTTCGTCGCCAACTAGTCGATCCCGGAGCAACGCGGTGACGCAGAACGATTTCCGATCGCACACGGTGACAGCAGGGGAACGTGTCGTCGATGTGGGATTCGCCGCCGGCTGGGCCGCAGCACAGCACGTGCCCGCGGGAGCGGCGCGACGGATGGCGAATGCGGCCGCAGGAGTGATGTGGCGGCGGCAGGGCTCCGGGGTCGCTCAACTCAGGGCGAATCTCGCTCGGGTCCTCGGGGCGGTCTCATCGGAGCAACTCGATGATGTCACCCGTGAGGGCCTGCGGAGGTACCTGCGGTATTGGCAGGAAGCCTTCCAGCTCCCGTCCTGGTCGGCCGAGCACATCACGTCGACCTTCGACGTCGTGGAAGGTCTCGATCGCCTCGATGCTGCGATGAACTCCGGGACCGGAGCCATGATCGCGCTACCGCACATGGGCAACTGGGATCACGCAGGAGCGTGGGCCACCATGCGGTACGGCGGTTTGAGCACGGTGGCCGAACGTCTGAGACCCGAAAGCTTGTTCAACAGATTCGTTGCGTACCGGGAGTCCCTCGGAATGGAAGTCATCGCGCTCGGAGACGCGGATGTGACGAGCAGGTTGGCTCGACGACTGAAGGAGGGACGGTTGGTGTGCCTGCTGGCCGACCGTGATCTGCTCGGTCGTGGTGTGGAGGTGAGTTTCTTCGGCGAAGCCGCTTCGATACCGCCGGGCCCTGCTGCGCTGTCGGTACTGACCGGTGCGCCGCTCCTGCCGGTGTCGACGTGGCACGCCGACGGCATCACGCGCGCCCACATCCATGCGCCCATCGCGGCCCCGCCGGCCGTTCGCAGAAGCGAAATGGTCCAGGAGATGACCCAGCAACTCGCTGACGTCTTCGCATCGGAAATCGCGAAGCATCCGGCCGATTGGCACATGATGCAGCGCCTATGGCACGCCGACCTCGTATCCAGGCGATCAGCGACCCCCGATGACTGACTCCTCGGGATCGACACAGCGCGCGCTTCGCATCGGGATCGTGTGTCCCTATGCATGGGATGTCCCCGGCGGGGTTCAGGCCCATATTCACGATCTTGCCGAGACACTCATCGGTTTCGGTCATCATCTGAGTGTTCTGACACCGGTCGATGATCCGTCCACACTCCCGGAATACGCGGTTGATGGAGGGAGACCTCGGGCGATTCCGTACAACGGGTCCGTGGCCCGACTCACCCTCGGTGTGAAGGCGACGCGTCATGTTCATCGCTGGATCCGCGAGGGCGAGTTCGATGTCGTGCACGTGCACGAGCCCCTCGCGCCGAGCCTGTCGGTGCTCACATGCTGGGTTGCCCAGGGCCCGATCGTGGCCACGTGGCATTCGTCAATGCAACGTTCGCGTGTTCTGAGCGCCGGCTATTACCTCGCACAGACTGCCCTGGAGAAAGTGTCCGCGCGCATCGCGGTAAGCGAGGATGCACGCCGAACGCTGGTGGACCATTTCGGTGGGGATGCGGTGCTGATCCCAAATGGTGTGCGCGTCGATCGGTTCGCCGATGTTGAGCCTGTCCCGCGAGGACCTGGTCCGCGCATCGTGTTCCTCGGTCGCATCGATGAACCTCGTAAAGGGCTCGCTGTGCTGTTCGATGCATGGCCGATGATCGTGGGGCAGCACCCAGATGCCACCTTGATCGTTATCGGTCCCGGGGACGCGCGAGAGGCACTCGGCGATATGGATTCGGCATCTCGCGAACGCATCCACGTTCTCGGACGACTGGACGAGGACCGCAAGGCACAAGAGTTGGCATCGGCTGATCTCTACGTCGCGCCGAATACCGGAGGAGAGTCCTTCGGCATCGTGCTGCTCGAAGCGATGGCCGCGCAGACCGCAGTCCTCGCCAGTGACCTCACCGCTTTCGAGCGGGTTCTCGACGGGGGCGGAGCAGGTGCCCTATTCGCTACCGGCAACGCAGAAGATTTAGCCCGCCAAGCGAATGCTCTGCTCGGTGATGATGTGGCTCGGCAGAAGCTCGTCGAGGCAGGGTGCCACAGGGTGGCATCATTCGATTGGGCGCACATCGCTCGCCGGGTCGAAGCGGTCTACGACAGCGTGATCGTGCCCGGTGAGCCGGTGCGAGTCGACCTGCGCGGACAACTTGTCGGTCGACTGGCGCGGCGCGCTGGTGACGGTCGTGTCGAGAGCACCGGGGAAGACGGTACCGAGACAGAGGATCGCCGATGAACGCGCCGGACTGGTGGATCATCGCCGCGATCGTTCTCGGGCTCGTGTTGGTAGGCCTGTACCTGAGCATGACCGCGGGACGGCTCGATCGATTGCACCGGAGGATCGAAATGGCCTACGGCACGCTGGATGTCCTGCTGGCTCGCCGCTGTGCGCTGACCTTGGAACTCGCCGGATCGGGGCTCATGGACCCAGCCGCCGCCGTGGTGCTCGTTGATAGCGCTCACGGTGTTCTGGCTGCCATCGATCATGACTCGGACTCCAGCAGACGATGGCTGGCCGAAAGCGACCTCACGCGAACCCTGGGTGGCGTTTTCGACGACGTACAGGAGGTCGACGAAATACGGGAGGAACCTGATGCCGCACAGGTACTGGACGCGCTCGCCGCGACGTGTCAGCGGGTAAGTCTGTCGCGACGATTCCTCAACGACGGAGTGCGGGCGTGCCGGCAGGTGCGCGGGCAGCGCCTCGTGCGTTGGTTGCGTCTGGCCGGCCGAACCCCGTGGCCCCAGACGGTCGAAATGGACGACACGCCACCCGATGGGCTCTCGGCCATCACCACCTGACCACGTAACGTAGCCCCATGATCCCTCTACGACGGCGAATCAGCACGGGGGTTATCACGGTGGCAGCAGGTGCTGTGCTCGCCGCCTGCGGAGGGTCCGCGGAACCCGCCGCGCCGACGGTTGCGACGACCGAAGCGAGTCCGACCGCGACTCCGACCCGGCCCTCGACCCCGTCCCCGACGAGCCCGGGCATCCCGGCTGGGGCATCCCCACTGTCCGGGCTGCCCGGCGGCGCTGACAAGCCGCTCCTCGCGGTGAAGATCGACAACACTCGGGCGGCTCAGCCGCACGCGGGACTTTCAGCCGCCGACGTCGTGTTCGTCGAGGAGGTCGAGTGGGGGTTGACGCGACTGGTCGCGGTGTTCTCTAGCGAGATCCCCGGCGTCGTCGGACCCGTACGCTCGGCGCGCGTGAGTGATATCGACATACTCGCTCCATTCGGGGCCATTCCTTTCGCGCATTCGGGAGCGCAATCACGGCTTCTTCCGGTGCTCGCCGCCGCCGATTTCATCGACGCGTCGGCCAATGCCAACTACACGGGGTGGTTCGATGATCCGGCCCGGCCCTCGCCGACCGACCACATGCTGAGACCCGAAGCGGTTCTGGGTGTGTTTGACGATGCCGCCACCGCACGCGATATCGGCTGGGTGTTCTCGCAGGAGCCTCCTGCCGGAGGCCAGCAAGCGACCGAGGTGACCGCCCAGTGGGGATCGTCGTCGGTCGGGTTCCGCTGGGATGCCGACGCCGGTGATTACGTCGTCGTCATAGATGGCGCTGATTCTCGATCGGCTGAGGGGGGCTCGCAGAGAGCGGCCACAGTCGTGATCCAGTCGGTGAAGCAGACCGATTCGGGCTACGGAGACAAGTTCGGAGGGGTCACCCCCGCGATCCAGACCGTCGGCACGGGCGCGGCTCTGGTCCTGCGAGACGGACGGCTCTGGGAGGTCACCTGGGAGCAGCCCACGCTGGGGGAGGGCACGCGCTATCTGCTGCCGGATGGATCCCCGATGCCCTTCGCGATCGGTCAGGAGTGGGTCGTGCTTCTCGATGAGCAGCGCGCGCCCATCGTGCGCTGAATTCCGGTCCGGGCCCTACGATGGGCTGACCTACGGAATTCGCTCCGGCGCGTTCCGCTGGGTCGCCGAGACGGCGCGCCGATTCCGCTCCCGAGAGGTAGATACGCAGCCATGGCACACGACAACATCGCAACGCCGGCAAGCACGGGCACTTCACGCGTGAAGCGTGGCATGGCCGAGATGCTCAAGGGTGGCGTGATCATGGACGTCATCGACGCTGAACAGGCCACGATCGCCGAGGATTCCGGTGCCGTCGCCGTCATGGCGCTCGAACGCGTTCCTGCCGACATCCGTGCCCAGGGCGGAGTCGCGCGGATGTCGGACCCGGAGATGATCGAGAGCATCGTGTCGGCGGTGACGATCCCGGTTATGGCCAAGGCGCGCATCGGCCATTTCGCCGAAGCGCAGGTGCTGCAGTCGCTCGGTGTGGACTACATCGACGAGTCGGAGGTCTTGACCCCGGCCGATTACGCCCATCACATCGATAAGTGGCCATTCACGGTGCCCTTCGTTTGCGGGGCCACCAACCTCGGTGAGGCGTTGCGTCGTATCAACGAGGGTGCGGCGATGATCCGCTCGAAGGGTGAGGCCGGCACCGGGGACGTGTCCAATGCCGTGACCCATATGCGCAAGATCCTCGGTGAGATTCGGCATCTGTCCTCGCTGTCGACCGATGAGCTGTACGCAGCAGCGAAAGATCTGTCGGCTCCGTACGATCTGGTTCGCGAGGTCGCCGAAACCGGATCGCTGCCGGTAGTGCTCTTCACCGCCGGTGGAATCGCGACCCCTGCGGATGCAGCCATGATGATGCAGTTGGGTGCTGACGGTGTCTTCGTGGGATCAGGGATCTTCAAGTCGGGCAACCCGCGTCAGCGGGCCGAGGCCATCGTGTCAGCGACCCGTCACTTCGACGATCCCGAAATCGTCGCGAAAGTCTCGCGGGGGTTGGGTGAGGCGATGGTGGGCATCAACGTGGCTGACCTGCCCGTTCATCACCGCCTCGAGGACCGTGGTTGGTGACATCTCCCGCCACAGCGGAGACGATCACCGTCGGCGTTCTCGCCCTCCAGGGAGATGTACGCGAGCACCTGGCCTCGTTGACGAATTCAGGTGCCCAGGCTCGTGCTGTTCGGCGGGTTGTCGATCTCGATGGTCTTGACGGCCTCGTCATCCCGGGCGGGGAGTCGACCACGATGTCGATCCTGGCGGTTCGCGACGGGCTCCTGGAGCCGCTTCGGGCGTTCGCGGCGTCGGGGCGACCCTGTTTCGGCTCATGCGCCGGATTGATCTTCCTGGCTGATCGCGTCACCGACGGCCGAGACGATCAGCAGACGATGGGGGGATTAGGGGTTACGGCAGCGCGCAACGCCTTCGGTCGGCAGGTGGACTCGTTCGAGACCGACCTGTCGGTTCCCAGTCTCGGTCAGGAACTGTTCCCTGCGGTCTTCATCCGGGCCCCGGCGATCACCGAGGTTGGTCCAGACGTCGAAGTGCTGGCTGTGCTCGGAGATAGGATCGTGGCTGTACGCCAGGGTGGGTTGCTGGCCACGGCCTTTCATCCGGAACTGACCGATGACAATCGATTCCATCGGTACTTTGTCCAGATGGTCGCCGAACACCGGCGAGCAGCTCCGGAAACGACATCGAAGTGACGGCGACAGTGAGGGAATAGCGACAGTGAGGCAACGGCGATGAGTGGCCACTCCAAATGGGCCACCACCAAGCACAAGAAGGCTGCGATCGATGCCAAACGCGGGAAGTTGTTCGCGCGGTTGATCAAGAACATCGAGGTCGCGGCCCGACAGGGAGGTGGTGATCCGGCCGGCAATCCCACGCTGTACGACGCGATCCAGAAAGCCCGCAAGAATTCCGTCCCCCTGGACAACATCGAGCGCGCCGTCAAACGTGGGTCAGGGGCCGAAGCGGGGGGAGCGGACTACCAGACGATCATGTACGAAGGCTACGGGCCGGGCGGTGTCGCAGTGCTCGTCGAATGCCTGACGGATAATCGCAACAGAGCTGCCAGCGAAGTGCGCGTCGCGTTGACTCGCAATGGTGGCTCGATGGCCGATCCGGGATCGGTGTCCTACCTGTTCGCTCGCAAGGGCGTGGTGATGGTGCCGGCTGCGGACGGCGTGGACGAGGACACGATCCTCGATGCGGTCCTCGACGCCGGGGCCGAAGAGGTCAACGATCTCGACGGTCTCTTCGAGGTGATGTGCGAAGCGAGCGACGTCGTTGCCGTCCGAACGGCTCTGCAGCAGGCGAGTATCGACTACGACTCGGCTGAGGCCACCTTCATGCCCAGTGTCTCGGTCCCGGTCGATGAAGACGGTGCCCGGAAGGTCTTCCGCCTCGTCGAAGCGCTGGAAGACAGCGACGATGTGCAGGCGGTGTATTCCAATGTCGATGTCAGCGATGAGGTGCTGGCAGCGATCGATGCTTGATATCAACGCCTCACACGAAGGCCGATCCTGACGGAGGCGGCGAACAGCAAGGGGAGGATCGCCATGGCCGAGGGTGCGGGTCGTCAACTCACCGGGTGGGATGCCGCGACCTGGCGAACCGCAGCGGGTGATCCAGCGCTGCGTTCCACCGTGGTTGCCCTGGTCCTGCTGGATGGTGTCCCCAAGTGGAAGCGCCTGCGACAGCGGATCGATCGCCTGACTCGACTCGTGCCGATCCTGCGAATGCGGCCGGTACGCGGCGCCTTCGGGGTGGCAGCGCCGCGCCTTGCCGTCGATCCGGATTTCGATCTGGATCTGCATGTGTACCGGTATGTGCTGCCCGCGAAATCCACGTGGTCGGATCTGCTGGCTGCTGCGCGCCGGATGAGCCTGGATGATTTCGATCACAATCGCGCGCTGTGGGAGATGGCCCTGGTCGAAGGGCTACCGGGCAAACGTTCCGCGGTCTTGTTGAAACTGCATCATTCGATCGCCGATGGCCAGGCGGCAGTGTTGATCGGACTGTCCCTGTTCGAGCTCGGCCCTGATCCGGATCCGACAGAGGCCCCGGCGCCGGAACCGCCGGAAGCCGAGGAGGCGAGCTTCACGCAGGTCAGCGTTGCGGACATCAGCGATAACGTGCGCCGCGGGGTAGTTGCTGCCGAGCGGGCAGCGGGGATCATGACCGATCTAGCTCGGGGAACGCTGAGTGATCCGGTGGGAACCTGGACTCAGGCGCTCGGCACGCTGGGTTCGGTCGGGCGGTTCACTTCTGTTCCCGACGGGCCGCTGTCGCCGGTGATGACCCAGCGATGCACGACCTATACCTTCGGGGCATTCGACCTGCCTTTCGCCGAATTGAGGCGGGTGGCCAAAGAGCACCAGCGCAGTGTCAACGACGCTTTCATGGCCGCTGTCGGTATCGGCATGGACCGGTATCACGCGCGACGCGGAGTGATTGTGGATGACTTACGTTTCAACGTACCGATCAGTCTGCGAGGGGACCCCGGGGATCGCTCCGGTGAGGAGTCCAACGCCGTGACGATCGCGCGGTTCGAGTTGCCGATCGCGGGACTGAGCGTCACCGAACGGATGGATGCTGCCCATGACCGAGTCGAGCGTTGGCGGGCGGAGCCCGCACTGCGGATGGCAGATCCGCTCGCTGAGGTCAGCTGGCTCATCCCGGTCCCGGTACTGACCCAGGCGGCTCGTGCCAGTGATGTGACGACGAGCAATGTTCCCGGACCGCCGATTCCGCTGTATCTCGCTGGGGTTCGGGCCGTGGGGATGTATCCCCTCGTCGCCACCATCGGTGCGGCGGTCAACGTGACGATGGTGACCTACGACGGTTCAGCGTTTGTCGGAGTATCTGCTGATGATCGTGCAGTCCCCGATGTCGGGGAGCTCCTCGATGATCTGAGGAGGGGCTTTGTCGAGGTGACCGGAGGGAGCGTCGGCGCAGCCGACCCGCTGGCCAAGCCCAAGGGTCGCGACGGCACGCCGAAGGCCCGCGCGGTGCGGGCAGAGGTCGATCGTCGGGGCTAGGCTGAACGTACATGTGTTCGTCTCGAACGGAATCCACGTCGTTCGGGGCCGTGATCGTCGCGACCATCATCGTCGTGACCGGGAGGATGGGGCATGCGCGTTCTGGGCATCGATCCCGGATTGACCCGGTGTGGGGTGGGTGTCGTTGATGCGAGCGAGTCCCGCAAACTCGGCTTGGCGCATGTCGACGTAGTCCGAACGCCGTCGGAGGAACCTCTGGAGCGGCGGCTGCTTCTCCTCGAAGAGGGCATCGAGGCAGTGGTCGAGGCGTTCGCTCCCGATCGGGTGTCTATCGAGCGGGTCTTCAGCCAGCACAATGTGCGAACCGCGATGGGAACCGCCCAGGCCGGAGCAGTCGCGGTCTTGATCGCCGCTCGGCGCAGCATTCCGGTGTCGTGGCGCACTCCCACCGAGGTCAAGGCTGCCGTGACCGGTTCGGGGCGTGCGGACAAAGCGCAGGTCACCGCCATGGTCATGCGGTTGCTCGGTGTCGTAGAGCCGATCAAACCCGCCGACGCAGCCGATGCCCTGGCCCTGGCGATCACCGATATCTGGCGTTTCGAGGGTGAGAATCGCCTGGCGCAGGCACTGGCCACTCACACCAGTCGGGATCAGGCCGGAAGCGGCACGCGATGATCTCCTCCATCACCGGCGAGGTGGCATGGGTCGGCGTCGACCGCATGGTGGTCACCGTGGGTGGAGTGGGGCTTTCGCTGATGTGCACGCCGCAGACAGCGATGGCCGCCAGACCCGGTGCCCATCAGACGTTCGCGACGGTGCTCATCGTGCGTGAGGATTCGCTGACGTTGTTCGGTTTCGAGGACATCGATGCGAGAGACACGTTCGAAGCAGTGCAGACCGTCAGTGGGATCGGCCCGCGTATTGCGCTCGCGCTCTTGGCGACGCTGACACCCGATGAACTGCGTCGGGCGATTCAGTCCAGCGATCACGCAGCGTTGACCGCAGTGCCCGGGATCGGCGCCAAGGGTGCGCAACGGATCGTGTTGGAACTATCAGGCCGTCTTGGGCCACCCTCGACGTCAGGCTCATCAAGTGCGGGTGGGTCCGATTGGCGTGAGGGGGTCTACGCCGGGCTGGAGTCGTTGGGCTGGAGTCGCAGGGACGGTGAACGAGCGGTGTCGATCATCGCCGATCGCGATGACCTCGGAATCGAGTCGGGAACACCGGACATGGCGGCCGTGCTGAAGGCGGCACTGCAAGCATTGGACCGGGGATGACGGGGCAGCAACCGGCGGCCGACCGAGATGCCGGCGACCGGTTGGTCGACGCGGTAGCCGATATCGACGATCGAGCGGTGGAGGGCGCACTGCGTCCCACCGAACTGGAGGATTTCATCGGGCAAGACCGGGTGCGAGCGCAACTGGGTTTGGTTCTTGAAGCGGCCCGACGCCGGGAACGGGCTGCCGATCACGTCTTGCTGTCAGGACCTCCCGGGCTCGGAAAGACGACGCTGGCGACCATCATCGCTCGGGAACTTTCCGCGCCGCTGCGGATTACCAGTGGACCGGCGCTGCAGCACGCCGGCGATCTCGCGGCGGTTCTGTCCAGCCTGCAACCGGGTGAGGTGCTTTTCTTGGACGAGGTGCATCGCACCGCCCGCGCCGCCGAGGAAATGCTGTACATGGCGATGGAGGACTTCCGTGTCGATGTCGTGATCGGCAAAGGACCGGGAGCGACGGCGGTGCCGCTGGATCTGGCTCCGTTCACCCTGGTCGCCGCAACCACGCGCGCAGGGCTGCTCCCTGGTCCGTTGCGCGATCGGTTCGGGTTCACCGCGCACCTGGACTTCTACGAACCCGGTGACCTTGAAACCATCATCACGCGCTCGGCCGGGTTGCTGGGCATCGATGCCGATTCCGCCGGAATCGCCGAGATCGCGTTCCGCTCTCGCGGCACCCCACGCATCGCTAATCGCCTGCTGCGTCGAGTACGCGATTGGGCGCAGGTGCACGGCGCCGGCCGCATCGATCGGACGGCAGCGAAGGCAGCGCTGGATCTGTATGAGGTCGATTCGCGCGGCCTGGATCGATTGGACAAGGCGGTCCTGAACGCCCTGGTGAACCGATTCGGGGGTGGGCCGGTGGGGCTGTCGACCCTTGCCGTCGCCGTGGGGGAGGAGACGGAGACTGTCGAGGGTGTCGCCGAGCCCTTCTTGGTGCGTGAGGGATTCTTGATCCGCACCCCACGGGGGCGGGTGGCGACCCCTGCCGCGTGGGCTCATCTGGGGCTGACCGAGCCTGATCGCGGACCCACCAGCGCGCCGGAATCCAGCGCCATGCAGCCACCCCTGTCCTTCCCGGGTGAGGGTTCCCGGTAGCAGGGTCAGCGGGTGGACTGCCGGGCTCGCCGCGGCGCCGTGCGGGCCGGGGCGGGTATCGATGACGTGGGAACGCTAGGGTGTCGTGATTGGTCGCTCTTGGAGTGGGGGCTGCGGGCTGTGCCCGTCGGCTGCACCCGAGAGTGGCCCCATGACACTGGACCGTCGGCGTGCCGCCGATGCACACAAGCGAGGTGGAACCGTTGGAACTGGGCGCCCTGCTCCCCATTCTGCTCATCGGGGTGATCTTCTATCTGTTGATTCTGCGCCCTTCGCGCACGCGGCAGAAGCAGCAGCAGCAGCTCATTGCCTCCCTGGCCCCCGGTGCAGCGGTTATGACGACCGCCGGGGTGTTCGGCACGATCGTCGACGTCGAAGACGACGAGGTCACCGTGGAGGTTGCTCCCGGTGTGGTGCTGCGCATGGTCAAGGCCGCTATCGGGCGCGTTGTCGAGCCCGTTATCGAGCCCATCGACGATCGCCCCCTTGACGATCGACTGGGCGACGATCGACTGGGCGAGGATCGACTGGGCGAGGATCGATCAGGCGAGCCCGGTGGCCCAACCGATAAGGACTCCTGAGTGGCGACCAACGCACCCTCCCGGCCTGGCCGGACCCTGCTGGCGATGGCGCTCATCCTGGTGGGTCTCCTGGCGTGGGCTTTTTGGCCTGGAACGCCCAACACGCCTCGCCTCGGCTTGGACCTCCAGGGAGGGACCCAGGTCATCCTCACACCGCAGCCGGTGACAGAAGGGGCATCGATCACCGATGAGCAACTGACGCAGACGGTGGAGATCATTCGTCAGCGCGTCAATGGCATCGGAGTCGCCGAGGCCGAGATCACAGTCCAAGGATCCGGGGATTCGGCCGCCATTATCGTGGCGGTCCCCGGGGTGAGCCAGGAGCGGCTCGTCGAACTGGTCGGCCGCACCGCACTCCTGGATTTCCGTGCCGTGTGGTCCATCGCTTCGCCGGTGCCGGTGACCGATGACACCACGCAGGCTGAGTCGACCGACATCGCCGTCGAGGACGAGGCCACCGAGATCACCACGGGCAACGAAATCATCCAAGCGCCGGATAACACTCCTGAGTTCGCTGCCGAGGTCGCAGGACTGGACTGCCTGAAACCGGAGAACATCGCCGGCGGAACGCCGGATAATCCGGTGGAATGGTTGGGAACGTGTGCCGATGATGGGTCAGCGAAGTACACCCTTCAGCCGGCGTTCATCCGCGGCACAAACGTCACCGAGGCAACCGCGGTTCTGCCGCAGCAGGGGGTCGGCGGCTGGGTTGTCAGCTTGACCTTCGACGGTGAGGGCGCGTCCGCGCTGTCGCAGGCGTCCCAGGAGCTGTTCTCGCTACCTGACTGCACACCTGGCGGGCCCAGTCCCTGCAACGCCTTCGCGATCGTGCTCGACGGTGTTGTCGTGTCCGCTCCGCGATTCAACGAACCGATCCTGGGTGGTCAAGCCCAGATCGAAGGCAATTTCTCTGCCGAGGAAGCCCAGGATCTGGCCAATGTGCTCAACTACGGCGCGTTACCGGTCACCCTGGAGGTTGCTGAGATCACGAGTGTGTCGGCGACCCTGGGTGGTGACTCGCTGCGTGCGGGCCTGATCGCCGGTGGCATCGGAATGACCATCATCATCGTGTTCTTGATGGTCTACTACCGCGCACTCGGGCTCGTTGCCATCATGAGCCTGCTCATTGCCGGTGTGATGACGTACGCAGCATTCGTGGCGCTGGGTAATTCGATCGGATACACCCTGACGCTGGCAGGTATCGCCGGTGCTGTGGTCGCTATCGGTATCACCGCTGACTCGTTCATCGTGTACTTCGAGAGGATCCGCGACGAGATCCGCAACGGCAGGTCGCTACGGCAGGCGGCTGAGAACGGCTGGGTGGGGGCTCGCCGAACGATTCTTGCGGCCGACTTCGTCACCCTGCTCGCCGCCATCGTGTTGTACATCGTGTCGGTGGGCAACGTTCGCGGTTTCGCTTTCGCACTGGGCCTGACAACGCTGATCGACGTCCTCATCGCTTTCTTGCTGACCCGACCGACCGTGACGTTCTTCGCACGGTCGAAGTGGATGCAACGCGGCAGTTGGCTCACAGGTCTCGACCCCAGCCGATTCGGCGATGTCGAGGTCGATCTGAGCCCGACGGTCGCCCGAACGCCCGTAGCTGCGAGGGAGGGCCGATAGATGGGTTTGCTCGGTGGATTCGGTGCTCGCCTGTACAGCGGCCAGTCGTCGGTCGATTTCGTTGGACGGCGGCGCACCTGGTACGTGCTCTCCGCGATCATCCTGATCGTCGCCATCAGCGCCCTGTTGATTCGGGGCTTGAATCTCGGCGTGGAATTCCGGGGCGGCGCGGTCTACACCGTGCCGCAGTCGACCTGCTCGATCATCGATGCACGAGATGCCAGTGCGGATGTACTCGGCTCGACACCCACGGTCACCGAGACGGGTGCCGGACTTCTGCGAGTCCAGACCGAAGCCCTCGACCAGGCGACCAGTCTGCGCGTCATCGAGGCATTAGCGGTGACGTGCGACGTCGCCGAGGAAGCCATCAGCGTGCAGTTGGTGGGCCCGTCCTGGGGTCAGGAGATCACGAGTAAAGCGATCCAGGCCCTCATCGTGTTCCTGGTGTTGGTCACGATCTTCTTGTCGATCTACTTCGAGTGGCGAATGGCTGTGGCGGCTCTTGTCGCGCTCGCCCATGATGTCTTGATCACTATCGGCATCTACGCGTTGCTCGGGCTTCAAGTCACTCCGGCGACCGTCATCGGCGTGCTCACGATCTTGGGCTACTCGTTGTACGACACCGTCGTGGTGTTCGACAAGGTGAAGGAAGACACCCGCGGCATCACCGCCCAGTCAATGGCGACGTATGGCGAGGCGGCCAATCGCGCGGTCAACCAGGTCCTCATCCGCTCGATCAACACCTCCATCACGTCCTTGCTCCCGGTGCTGGCCATCATCATCGTGGGCGCCGGGATCCTCGGTGCGGGAACTTTATTGGACCTGGCCGTTGCTCTCGCGATCGGAATGGCGGCAGGGACGTATTCGTCGATCTTCGTCGCAACTCCTGTGCTGGTGGATCTGAAGGAGCGTCAGCCGGAAATCAAATCGCTGGCCGTGCGCGTCCATGCGCGGCGAGCCGGTCAGGCGCGAGAGCGTCAGGGAGGTCAGCGGGGTTCCGGGTCCGCGGGTACCGGCGACGATGACGCTGGTGACGCCGATTTCGCCGATGTCGACGATGACGCTGATGACGGCGGAAACGGTGCGGGTGTGGCCGATGGCGAGGGTGCGGGGATCGATCTTGGCGACACCACGATCATC
>JAGYOB010000370.1 GCA_018399515.1 Candidatus Nanopelagicales bacterium | reverse complement strand
GGCATCGGTGTTTCGGTGACCCTGGGTTGGCGACCCGCCCTGTGGTTGCTCATCCTCGTGCTGATCGGGGTCGAGGTGTGGCGGGGTGCGCAGGCTCGCTCTTATGACCTCGGCGAGGTCGCCGGAGTCGCTGGGCGCTGGCGGGATCTGACTCGACTGTTCTGGTGGAGTTGTCTGGTGATGCTGCCGGCCGCTGGAATCGAATACTCACTAGCGCTGTGGAGTGCCGATCTGCTGCGCGAACAGGGTGGGCTTGGCGATGGTGCCGCAAGTGCCGCGCTCGCGGTCGTTGTCGCCGGACTCATCACCGGCCGCGTGGTGGGCGGAAAGATCGCTCAGCGGATGGATCCCGACAGGCTCCTCGTGGCTGCATTCGCACTTTCGGGTGCGGCGTTCCTCGTCGTGTGGGCCACATCGCTGGTTCCGGTGATGCTGACGTTCTTGTTCATCACCGGTTGCGGCATCGGGTTGCATTGGCCGCTGGCGATCGCCCGAGCGATTCGCGCCGTGCCGCACCTGGCCGACCTCGCATCTGCCGTGGGATTGCTGTGTGCCGGGTTGGCGATCATGACCGCACCCTTCGCCCTGGGTGCATTAGCCGACACGATCGGCCTGCGAACAGCGTTCCTGCTGGTGCCGCTGCTCGCGCTACTCGGTGTCGTCGTCGTTTGGCGGCGGCCGATTCGCGACCGGGATATCCCCGTCACCGCCTGAGTCGATCTCGGCGATCAACTCGTGCCTCTTGGCGTAGAGGCCGATGAGGGTGATCACCATCGCCACCACCGGGATTGCCAGGAGTGCACCGGCAACACCGAAGAGCGCGGCACCCAGGAGAACTGCTGAGAACGCGACCGCAGGGTTCACATCGACAGCACGCGCGGAGATCCGCGGTTCGATGGTGAGGTTCTCTACCTGTTGATAGAGCACGGCCCAGACGAGCACGATCACACCCAGCCAGGGATTGCCACTGAGGAGCCCGATGATGACGGGCAGGATGATCGCGATGTAGGTGCCGATCATCGGAACGAACTGCGCCACGACTCCGGTCCAGATCGCCATCGGCAACCAGTACGGCAGGCCGACGGCGAAGAACACGATGCCGCTGGTGACCGAGTTGATAGTGGCGAGTAGTGCGCGCGCAGCAACATAACGGCCGACCTTCTCGGCAGTGGTGTCCCAGACGTTGATGAACACCCGCTGGGTCCGCGCGGGGAAGAGCGAGGCGATCCAACGACGCAGGCGCGGACCGTCGGCGCTGATGTAGAACGCGATGAGCCCGAAAGTGAATAGACCGAAGACGCTGGCCAGAATAGAGGCGGCGAAGCCGAGGATTCCAGTGGCGATGCGCAGGCTGAATTCCCGGATGTTGTCGTCGGTGAAATCGATCTCAGCAAGCAACTCGCTCGCTTTATAGGACGTGCCGAACGTCGCGTTGAACCATTCGATGACCCGGGCGAACAGTTCAGGAAGCTCCCTCACGATGGCGACGAGTTGATCGACCAGCAACTGACCGAAGGCGAAGAGGAACAGTGCAAGGAAGGCGGCCAGCCCACCCATCATGATCAAGGTCGCCAAGCCGCGCGACATGCGTCGGCTGAGGCGATCGACACCCGGGCTGATCGCCAGGGCGAAGAACCACGCCATCAACACGATGAAGATGACCCCGCCGCCGTCGACGATGATGAAGTTCGCGAACAGTCCGATCGCGATGACAGCCAATGCGATGAAACCGATCCGCCACAGCGTGCGGTTCTCCACCCTCCAGGTGCGTGACTCGCTCATGGAGCGTCAGCCGCTCTTTCGGCGAAATTCGCGCTTGCCCCCGGCACGTTGAGAGGACCCTTTTGCTCCACCTGCTTCGCCGGTGTCCTCCGTGCCTCGATGGCC
>JAGYOB010000369.1 GCA_018399515.1 Candidatus Nanopelagicales bacterium | reverse complement strand
TACGACGCATTCGGCACGAGGGGACATATCGACATCGTGGCCTGCTTCGTCCCCGACGGTCGCGTGCTCGTCCACGACCAACGTGACCCGCAGCACCCTGACTTCGCGGTGAGCGAGCAAATCCGGCGCACCTTGCAGGATGCAGGGCTGGAGACCATCGACCTCCCTGCCCCCACGACACTTCGCGACGGCGAGGGCTGGGTCGACTACAGCTACATCAACCACTACGTCGTCAACGGCGGCGTGATCCTGTGTGCATTCGATGACCCCCACGACGAGGTCGCCGCCGATATCCTGCGAAGGGTGTATCCCGACCGCGACATCGTGCTCGTCGACGCCCGACCGCTCTTCGCCCGCGGCGGCGGAATCCACTGCATCACCGCGCAGCAACCGGCGGTTGTGCCATGAGCCTGACACCCACCGAGCGCGACCACCTGCTGCTGTTCACCCAGGCACTACTCGCCGCCCAACGCCGCGACCGCGGCCTGCGACTCAACGTTCCCGAATCGACAGCGCTGATCGCGAACGCCGTGTGCGAGTGGGCTCGCGACGGCCTGGACCTGGCCACCGCACGCGATCGGGCCCGGACACTGCTCGGCCCCGACGATGTCCTGCCCGAGGTGCCCGGCATCCTTACCGAGGTGCGTGTCGAGGCGCGCTTCGATGACGGCACACGCCTGGTCGTCGTCGAAGATCCGTTCCAGGTGGCGACATCGACACCACAGACCCTCGATGCGCCTGCTGCCGAAGAATTTCTGACCATCACCAACACCGCCGATGTCGCCATCGGTTTGACATCCCACCTGCACCTGGCCGAAGCGAACCCCCGGCTGCGCTTCGACCGCGCTGCCGCATTCGGCATGCGCCTGGCGATGCCGACCGGAGACACCCTGTGGCTGGAGCCGGACGCGACAGTCAGCGTCGGACTCGTGTCGATCCGCGGAGAACGCGTCGTGGTCGGCAACACCGGTGTCATCGACGGTCCACTCGACGATCCGGATGTGCGGGCGCGTGCACTGGAACGGCTGCGCTCCTGCGGATATCTCGACATCGTCGACGGAATCGCGATGAACGACGCGACTGACGCAGCCGAGGCCATCTCGCGACTCATCGCGGATCGGAACCGGCCATGAGCGCTTACGGCCCACGCACAGGGGATGTCCTCAACCTCGGCGGCACGAATCTAGCGCTGCGCATCCCCGCGCGAGTGCCCGATGACCACGACGAGTTCCGCGTCGGTTTCGCCAAGACAGGTCGAGATGGCATCGGCCTGCGCGCGGTATCGACGGTCGACTCCTGCGATGTCGTGGTGTCCAATGTGATCGTCCTCGACCCGGTCGACGGGATCCGCGTCGCCAGCATCGGGATCCGCGAGGGTCGCATCACCGGCATCGGCAAGGCAGGCAATCCCGATGTCAGCAACGACATCGACATCGTGGTCGGCTCGGGCACCGTCGTCATCGACGGGGACGGACTCATCGCGACACCGGGTGGAATCGACACCCATGTGCATGGACTGTCACCACGTGTCCTCGATGCGC
>JAGYOB010000368.1 GCA_018399515.1 Candidatus Nanopelagicales bacterium | reverse complement strand
CAGCGAAACGAAGATCGAATCTCGCGATCTTTTCGTCGCCACCGTCGGCGGTGCCCGCATCGTCGACCCTGCCGCCGACCTCGCGGTGTGCCTGGCGACAGCTTCGGCATTGCGCAATGTCGCTGTACCCGGGCACGTTCTGGCGATCGGTGAAGTGGCGCTATCCGGCGACATCCGACCCGTGCAGCACCTGCAGGCCAGGGTGAACGAAGCGCGGCGGCTGGGGTTCACCCGCATCCTGGTCCCCACCGGATCCCGATCCCGATTGGACTCCGGCCCCAGCCAGGAGGTCGTGACCGAACTCGATCACATCAACCTGGCGCTCGGTTCCCTGGACCGCATCGCCCTGCAGGGGTACTGACGCGAACCGGCACACGCACCCTCGCCACTCGAGACTCGGGCGCAACGGTGCGCGAACTCGGACTACCCCAATCGACCTATTCCAGTCGAAGACCGCTGGGCAGGCTCACGACCTCGGAGTTGCGACCGAGCACCTGATATTCACCGGCCTCAACGAGGGGCTGATCCGAGGGGCATCCGACTGCCGATGTGCGGCCATCCCAGGTCAACTGGGTGATGAACTCCTCACCTCGCTTCAGCGAGATGATGTCCGACGCCTGGGAGGGATTGCAGTCATCCGAAGCCCACAGCCGCTCACCGTTTTGCTCAAGCCACAGTTCGTTGGCCCCCGGACCGACGTTGCGGCGACATTCGACCGTCCCGATGTTGGTGATGATGAGACTCAACGTCGGCGTCGACCCCACCGGATAAATCGGGAACTCCGCCGAAGCCTCCACCAGGATGTCGGAGTCCAAGCACATGTCGTCGGTTCGAGTCGGGGACGGGGCCGGCGAAGCGGTCGTCGGAGCCGGTGTAGGCGGCGTCGGCTCTGCCGTGGGTGAAGGCTGCGGGGTCGGCCCCACATCTCCTCCGTCGCCGCCGCCGCGCAAGAACACGAGCCAGATGGCGAACAGCACGAAGAACAGCACGCCAAGCACCACCAGCCGCCGGCGCCAGTACACGCCTGGCGGCAGCGGCCCGACGGGCCAGATGACGGTGCTCACGGGGCAGCACGGTATCGCCTCTGCTGCGATCGCGTGTCACCATCATCGGGTGGCACCCCAGCCCAACCTCCCCGATCTCGGATCCCAGACCGGTGAGCTTTTGTCCTGGTTTCGCCGGAATTATCGTGATCTTCCCTGGCGAAAAAGCCCCGTAATGCCCGATAGTCGGACATCTCGGCGGGTGCGAAATTCACCTTCTCAGACTGCTGAGACCCGGGCTCAAACCGGTGAGACCCGGGCCAGCGCCCATTCGGCCTGGGGCGTCCTGGTCAGCGAGGTCATGCTCCAGCAGACCCCCGTGGCCCGGGTCGAGCCCGTCTGGCGGGCCTGGATCGATCGCTGGCCGACCCCGGCCGCCCTAGCCGCCGCCAGCCCAGCGCAGGTGATTCGAGCCTGGGGACGACTGGGCTATCCGCGCCGAGCCCTGCGACTGCACGCCGCGGCCGCCGCTATCGTCGAGCGCCACGGCGGGGTCGTTCCCGACGACATCGAGTCCTTGCGAGCGCTGCCTGGAATCGGTGAGTACACCGCGGGGGCCGTCATCGCCTTCGCCTTCGGTCGCCCGGCCCTGGCACTGGACACCAATGTCCGACGCGTGCTCGCGCGCCACGATGCCGGCCGTGCCCGACCACCTGGATCGGTCACGGCGGGCGAACGCGAACGGGCGCTGGAGTTTCTTCCCACCGGTGTCGATGGCGCCACGTGGATGGCAGCGATCATGGAACTCGGCGCGCTGGTATGCACCGCGCGGTCACCGCGATGCGAGGTGTGTCCGATCGCCGCAGGGTGCCGGTGGCGGGCCTCTGGATACCCCGAGGCCGAAAAGGCAGCGCGCCGGCAACCGCGCTACACCGGCTCCGATCGCCAAGCCCGCGGGGCCATCCTGGCGATATTGCGCGATTGTGCCGGCCCCGTCACCGGTCGCCGGATCGAGATGTCTTGGCCGGATGCCGTCCAGCGGGATCGGGCGCTGGATTCACTCGTCGCGGACGGCCTGGTTGAACCCCTACCGCGCGGCCGCTATGGACTACCGGCGAGCGCTTCACCGCACGGTTAGACCGTGCAGGGGATTCCTACGCCGCGGCAGACCCCTGCTGCTTACGCCAGCGGATACCCGCTTCGATGAACTCGTCGATCTCGCCATCGAGCACCGCCGAGGTGTTCCCAGTTTCGTAATCGGTACGCAGATCCTTGACCATCTGATACGGGTGCAGCACATACGACCGCATCTGGGTTCCCCATGATCCCGCCGAATCATCTTTCAAGGCATTCATCTTCGCCTGCTCCTCACGCCGGCGGACTTCCAACAGCCTCGACTGCAGCACCCTCATCGCTGCCGCACGGTTTTGGATCTGAGACTTCTCGTTCTGGCAACTGACGACGATGCCGGTGGGTAGGTGGGCGATGCGTACCGCGGAGTCGGTCGTGTTCACGCTCTGTCCGCCAGGCCCCGAGGATCGAAAGACGTCGATGCGGATCTCGGACTCCGGAATATCGATGTGGTCGGTCTGTTCGGTGACGGGCAGCACCTCGACACCGGCGAAAGAAGTTTGGCGACGCCCCTGATTGTCGAACGGTGAAATGCGCACGAGTCGATGCGTGCCCTGTTCGACGGAGAGGATGCCGTATGCATATGGAACCTTGACCGCAAACGTCGCCGACTTGATTCCCGCTTCTTCGGCATACGAGGTGTCGTACACCTCGACCGGCCATCCGTGCCGCTCGCAGTACCGCAGATACAGCCGCAGCAGCATCTCCGCCCAGTCCGCGGCATCGACACCTCCGGCTTCGCTGCGGATCGTCACAAGTGCCTCGCGGACGTCGTATTCACCTGACAGCAAGGTGCGCACCTCGAGCTCGGATAACGCCTTGCGCAACGCTGCGACCTCACCGGCGACTTCGGTCCAGGTCGCATCATCGTCCTCGGCTTCGGCCAGTTCGACGAGCACTCCAACATCGTCGAGTCGTCGTCGCAGTCCTTCGACACGGCGAACTTCACCTTGCATCAAAGACAGCTTCGAGGTGACCTCCTGCGCGTGCGCCTGGTCATCCCACAGGTCTGGTGCCGATGCCTGAGCCTCGAGTTCGTCGATCCCCACACGCAGTCGGGGTATATCGACGACCGCTTCGATGCTGGACAGTACCTGTTCCAGTTCGGCGAGGGTCTCGGAGATATCGGGGATGGCCACGGTGCCCAAGAGTACGACCGCACAGCGAGCAGGTGGTTGTTCGGGCGGACCGAACCCATGCTGACGCTCAATCGCTCGAGGTCGCGCTGGGTGAATCGAGAGTCTCAGCCAGGGAATCCAACGCGTCCAGACCACCGGTGAGATACGCCATCCAATCTGAGCCGGAACCGGTGGCGGTGTGCTGGGCCAGGTCGGCAGACCATCGCTCACGCACGATTTCGAGTGCGCCATCGATGCCATCTGAGGCCGCAAGCGTCCGGCGCACATCGCGCAGGGCAACCCAGGCACCCTCGGGGTACTTCACGCCGGGCATGGGTGTGCCCGAGCGACTCACGGTGCACAGGGACGCCGAGCCCGCTGCCGCACTGAGCGTGGCCTCAGCTTCGGCGATCCGACGATCGAGGACGTCCTGCGCGAGCACGAGCCGAGCCTAATCTTCGCGGTCATTCCTCGAGGGAGGGGCTAGGACGCGGGGCGGTAGGCCAAGATCGCCCCGGCTTCGACGGTGATGGTGCGAGCACCGCCGGGGGTCAGCCAACCGCTGAACGGTGGGCGCACCCGCGTGTGCGCTCGCACGATGACCTCACTGCCTTCTATCCGTACCGAATCCAGCCGCACTCCCCCGACACCGTCGATCTGTCGGCGCACAGCCGATCGCACAGCGCCCGGATCGAGTTGGGTCCGCGCACCCGCACCACGTTCGTAGTACGTCTCGAGGTCGATGGCCTGGGCACCGGCCAGTGCCGCCGAGTCAGCGGTTGCCTGCAGTGACCGACGCTCGAGAAACACCGCTGACGCATCAACGACCACGGCTACAGCCAGAACGCAGATGACGATGAAACCGAGCGTGAGCACCATGATGCTTCCGCGCTCGCCAACATGCGCATTCGCCGCCGGTCGAGCCGCCGCATGATCACTCACGACGCACTCCGATATGTATCGATGGGCACACGATGCTCAGCGGTGACCGGGATGGATCCGATCGTCGCCTCGCCGAGCGATCCAGGCAGGAAGGGCAGGCGCACTCGGATTTCCACCCGCATCGTCACCTGCGACCCGGGTGCGAGGCAGTCACGGGCCCCACAGTCGATGGACAGGGTTCGGGGTTCGGAGGTTAATCCCTGATCAGCGAGCGCTAGGGCGACAGCAGCATGGGCATCAGCCTGCGCTTGGGCGACGGAATCAGCCTGGGCGAACGCGCGACCGGCTTCTCGAGCGCCCTGGGTGACGGCGAAGGCAGCCGACTGGACCTGCATCACCGCGAGGATGAGGTACACGATGGGCACCAGAACCAAGGTGACGAGCACGGTGAACTCGATGACCGCTGCGCCCTCGTCATCACGCCAACCCATCACCCACGCTCCACGATCGCGTGCCCGTCGACGATGAGTGCCTCCGGCCCGAGAAGTCCCAGGAGCGGCAATCGCGCGGTGACCCGCACTCGGATCACCGGCACCTGATCCATGCGGGCCCGATACGCCGAGACCGATGTCGCAGCACCTCCACCGATCGCTTCGTCGAGCACCTCACGTGTCCGCCGCTCCCCGACGGTGAGGCTCGATCCAGCTAGGGCCGCAGCACGGGCACCTTCGGCTGCAGCCGCGGTCAAGGTGGAGCGGACGTGCAAAGCGAGAATCACCTGCACGACAGCGAGAACGACGATCAGCAGAATCGGAGTTACCAGAGCGAATTCGACGACCGAGTTGCCGGAATCCTCACGAAGCCGGCGATTTCGCTTGACCGTGCGGGTCACGGCCCAGAAACGCTGCTGATCGCTCGGTCGAGGATGCCGGTGAGCGCATCATCGGCGAATAGCCACAGCGCGGTAACCAAACCGGCTGTCATGACCGCGACGAGAACCCAGCCGGGGACATCACCTCGGTCAGATCCTGCTCGCGTGATCAAGCGCAGCCACAGATGTCGCATCGTGTTCATGTGTTCTCCTTCAATCGTGTTGTGGGTTATTCGTGGGGCGTAGTCATCGGGGTTGGTTTCGGGAGTCGTTTGGCACACATCAGCCCGACCAACGGTCAGGGGACAGTGAGATTGAGACCATGGATTCCGGGGAACAGCGCGATGACGACGACAATCGGCAGCACGAGAAACACAACCGGGGTGAGCATCAGCACTTCTCGCTTGGCAGAGGTCTCCATGAGCCGTCGGTGCCCGGCAGCACGAGCATCTGCAGCCTGAGCCCGCAGCACCTCCGCCATCGGGGTACCACGTTCAGTCGCCACGACGATGCCATCGACGAATCTCACGACTGCCGGGCTCGGCGAGCGGGCCGCCAGGCCCTGCAGCGCAGCTATCAATCCCGTGCCACCCCTGACATCAGCGACCGTCTGTTCCAGTTCCTCTGCCAGGTCGCCCGCGGCCGTCGACCCGACCCGCTCGAGTGCCGCAATCGGTGGTTCACCCGCGGCGACGGCAAAGGCAAGTAGTTCAGCGACGTTGGGTAGTTGCTGGTCCATGCGTTCGGCACGTTTATGTGCCAGGCCCGTCAACCGGCGGTCGTGCCAGACGAGGGCGATCACAGATCCCAGACCGGCGAGAAGCAGCGCCGCTACCGGATTCACACCACCTCGACCGGCAAGCAGCAGCAGGACCAGAACACCACCGCCAGCGACACCGCCGGCTGCCCAGAGGATCCGTTCGAGACGATGGCTTGACACATCTTCGGCCAATCCTGCGCGCAGCAGACGATTTCGTAACCGTTGGGCACCCGCGCCCTCTGCCGAAAGCCGCGCCATGATCGGTCGCATATCAGGTTGCACGATCTGGGCGAGCACCCCGATCGGGCCCCGTTCCCTCGGCGGCTGACGACGCTCGCGAAGTGCCAGCCGATCGACGAGCCGGGGACGCCGATGGGCGAGCACTCCAGCAGCAACAGCCAACACGCCGACCGCGAGGATCAGGCCCAGCAGAGCCCCTGCGCTCGCGCTCACGCCGCAGCCCCCACCTGTGTCGGGTCCTTGACGATGCGCGGATCATCGGGCAGGCGCCCGATGGAAATCATCACGCGGTAGGCGATCACCGATAGGACGGCGGAGCCCATGATCACAACGGCTCCACCCGTCGTCGAATAGGCAGCGACAGCTTCTGGCCGTGTCGACAGCAGCAGTAGCGTCACCCACGGTGCGGCAACAGCAACCCGCGCTGCATTGACCGTCCAACTCTGCCGAGCTTCGATCTCCCCGCGCGTGCGGGCATCTGCCCGCAAGAACATGCTCAGGGCGCCGAGAACTCGGCCCAGATCCGCGCCGCCGACCTCGCGAGCGATCCGCAAAGCGGCCACTACCCGATCAGCGACCGGGTCGCGAAGTTCCTCGGACAGGGTGGCCAACGCACCGGCGAAGGATCCCGTGGCGCGGTATTCGGCGGTGAACGCTGCGAAGGCTGGACGCAAGGCCTCGGGACCGCGCTGGGCAAGATCGGCGACAGCTTCGGGCAGCGACATTCCTGCCTTCACTGCAGACGCCAGGGTATCGACCGCATCAGGCCAGCTCCCCCTGAGCGCCCGGGATCGCCGAGAAGCGCGTCGGCGCAGGGTGATGATCGGCGCGTAACCGACGGCGATCCCTGCAATGAGGGCGATGATCGGGACCGCTGTGAACACCAGGGCAACAAGTGCGGCTACCAGGCCTACGCCCACACAGGTTGCGAGCAGACCGCCCGGTGTCACTCGACTGGTACCCGAGCGGTCGATGAGTCGCTGCCAACGCGAAGGTCGACGTTGTCGAGCGATCCTGGGAGTCGTCACACCGAGAAGCACGAGAAGCACACCAAGACCACATCCGAGGCCGACGAGCGCTCCCATCACGCCACCTCGTCCATCCTGTGGACATCGAGCAGTGCGGCGAGGTCGTATCCGGCTGCTTCGAATCGATCAGCGTGCGGGGGGAACCCCGTACCACGCCGCAGCATCTCGCCATCGAATCGGAACAACTCGGCGATCTCCACCGTGCCGGCCTCGATTCGACCCGGCAGAGCGGCGATCTCCTTAACCTGTCGCCGACCGTCACGCATCGTTGCCGTATGGATGACGAGGTCTACGCATCCGGCCACGGTGGGCACGACGAAGTCAGCGGAAATGTTCTGGCCCGCGAGGAGGGGAAGAGTGCACAGTTTCGTGACAGCCTCGCGGGCCGAGTTTGCGTGCAGCGTTGCCGCGGAGGGCATGCCGCTATTCATGGCGACCAGCAGGTCCAGCGCCTCTGATTGACGCACTTCGCCGACGACCAGCCGTGTCGGTCGCATCCGTAGTGCCTCTCTCACGAGTCGTCGCAGCGGGATCTCGCCATTTCCTTCCAGACTGGCATCGCGGGTCTGTAACGCCACCCAGTCCGGGTGCTGGGGAAGGTGGATTTCGAAAACCTCCTCGCAGCTGACGATCCGCTCGCTTGCCGGGACGCAGCCGAGGAGCGAATTAAGAAGCGTTGTCTTCCCCGCCTGCGTTCCTCCGGCGACGACCACGTTCAGCCCGCTGATCATCGCTGCCTCACAGAACTGCGCCGCCTGGGCGGTGATCGTTCCGCCTGGCACGAGGTCGTTGATGTGCCGTGGCCGCATAACGAAGCGGCGGATGTTCACCGCCCAGTGTTCGCGGGTGATGTCCGGGATGACGACATGCAGTCGACTGCCATCAGGGAGCATCGCGTCGACGAAGGGCTGACTGATGTCGAGGCGCCGCCCTGACCACAGCAGCATCCGCTCGACCAGATCGCGGACTTCACCCTCGGTGAGCACGGTAGTGGTGAGTTCGCTACGCCCATTTCGTGCGATGAAAACTCGGCCCGGCTCATTGATCCAAATTTCCTCGATGTGGGGATCATCGAAAAACCGTTGCAGTGCTCCGAATCCTGAGACCACATCGAGTAATTCACGTCGGAGGCTGTCGGGATCATCAGGCAGGCTGCGGTCGAAGGTCAAACACTCACTGAGGTATTCCGCTACCGAATCCGAGACGATCTGCTGCGCGAGATGGGATTGCCGCATGGGATCGATGCCCGCACGCCTGATGCCCTCGCGAACTCGCGCCTCGACCAGATCACGCACCGTTGAATCGGCGTGCAGTTGATCCATGACCCGCCCCGTCTACTGTGAAAACCCTTTGCGCCACAGCGCTTGTTCGATGGCGGGACAGTAAGCCGACGACGGACCCCGAAACAAGACGACAGGTCAACCTGTGGATAAAGGATCCACCTTCGTGTCAGCCGAAGGTGCGACTTACAGCAGTGTGTTTAGCCGACTCGATTACGGCGAGCGGGTAACCATCGACTGCGCCACAAGGGTCCGCAGAACGCGCAGTGCCACCGACAGCATCGCGAGATCAGCATTCTCCGCCGCCGCGATCAGGTCCAGCGTGCTCCGTGCTCGAGACAGACCTTCGGCATGTCCGGTCTCCCACTGCTCGATGCGCTGATCGGTCGATCGATCAGGATCGGTTTGTCCCACCACCCCGAGGGTGAACTGGGCGAGGGCGGCATACAGGTCGCTGCGCAACGCCTGGCGCGCCAGCGCCGTCCAGCGATCGGCCCGGCTGAGCACGGTGATCTGACCGAGAAAGCGGTCGACGCCGTACCGTTCCGAGAGGGCGAAGTACACATCGAGCACACCTGCGGGGTTTTGTCCGCACGATTCAGCGATCTCGGTGATATCCAACAGAGCGAACACATCGAGCAGTGCACTGGCTTTCTCTGCAAGTTCGGGGGGAGACCCCAACTCCAAGAACTGATTGACGCCCTGCTCGTATCGTTCGTGTTCGACCCCCCGCAGCGCGGGAACGACACGTGGGGACTGAGCGACGACAACCGGTCGGAAACGGTCTACCTCGGTCTGCACATCGAGGGTTCCCCCACGCGCGTTGAGGAACCATCGCAATGCGCGGTCGAGCAATCGTCGTGATTCCAGGTGCAGTGCTGCTTGCGCCTGGGTGGGGGCCTCATTGTCCAACGCATCAACGCGCCTCCAGAAATCCCTCAATCCGAAGATCGCTGTCACAGCGGACGCAGCACGAACAACCTCGGGAGCGCTGGCGCCGGTCTCCTCGCAGGCTCGGAACACGATGGTGATCCCACCATGGTTGATGATTTCGTTGACCACCATCGTCGTGATGATCCCGTCACGCAACGGATGAGCCGGAATCCGATCAACGAACTCCTTCCGGATTCGCTCCGGGAAGTACTCAATGAGGCGATCAGCGAACCACGGATCGTCGGCGATCGTGGACCCGACATCCTGTGCGAGTGAGATCTTGGCGTATGCCGCGAGTACCGCGAGTTCAGGACCAGTAAGCCCCTGCCCGGAAGCTGCTCGCATGGCGATCTCGTCATCGGCAGGGAGGACTTCCAGGGCACGGTCGAGAACTCCTCGGGACTCGAGATCGCGGATCATCCGGCCGTGTACTTCGATCAGGTTCGCTGCTCCGCGGCGAGCATTACCGAGCAAGACGTTTTGATCGTAGTTGTCTTGCAGCACCAGTGATGCAACCTCATCGGTCATCGATGACAGCACCACATCGCGCTGCTTACCGGTCAGGTCTCCCGATCGCACGACCTCATCGAGGAGCACCTTGATGTTGACCTCGTGGTCGGAGGTGTCCACTCCCGCAGAGTTGTCGATCGCATCGGTGTTCAGCCGCGCACCAGCATGAGCCGCTTCAATGCGCCCGGCCTGCGTGAGTCCGAGGTTTCCGCCTTCCCCCACGACGAGTACACGAAGCTCACTGCCATTGATGCGCACTGCATCATTCGCCTTGTCTCCCACTTGGGCATTGGTTTCAGACTGCGCCTTGACATAGGTTCCGATCCCGCCGTTCCACAGCAGATCTACCGGCGCCTGCAGCATCGCCTTGATTACCTGATCGGGCTCCATCACATCGGTCCCATCCTCGATCCCCAGCACTCGTCGCATGGGTTCAGTGATCGGAACCGACTTGGCGGCACGACGAAAGACCCCGCCACCGGGCGAAATGAGATCGGGATCGTAGTCGCCCCAGGACGATCGCGACAAAGCGAACAGTCGGCATCGTTCAGCGAACGAGGCAGCGGCATTCGGCGTCGGATCGATGAAAATATGACGATGGTCGAAGGCGGCCACGAGTCGAATATGCTCAGACAGCAGCATGCCATTGCCGAAGACGTCGCCACTCATGTCGCCGATCCCGACCACCGTGAACTCCTCGGTTTGGGTGTCAACCCCCAGGTCACGGAAATGGCGCTTGACCGATTCCCATGCCCCACGGGCGGTGATTCCCATCGCCTTGTGGTCATATCCTGCTGAACCACCCGATGCGAACGCATCACCCAGCCAGAACCGATAGTCCTGCGCTACCGCATTGGCCAGGTCCGAGAAAGTCGCCGTTCCTTTATCAGCGGCAACAACCAGATACGGATCGTCACCGTCGTGTCGCACGACCTCAGGCGGCGGCACGGGCTGCCCGTCGACAAGGTTGTCGGTGATGTCCAGAAGACCGGAGATGAACAGGGCATAGGCGGCCTGCCCCTCTGCCAACCATCCCGCGCGATCCAGAGTCGGATCAGGCAGCCGCTTGGGAACGAAACCCCCCTTGGCGCCCACAGGAACGATCACCGCATTCTTCACCTGCTGAGCTTTGACCAGTCCCAGGATCTCGGTCCGGAAATCCGCAGAGCGATCGCTCCATCGCAATCCGCCACGCGCAATGCGCCCGAATCGCAGGTGCACGCCCTCCACGCGAGGCGAATAGGCCCACACCTCGTAGGCGGGGCGTGGTTGCGGGAGCACGTCGATCCTCGAAGCATCGAACTTCATCGTCATGACCTCGCGAGGCGCACCGGTTTCATTCCGGCGAAAGTGATTGGTGCGCAGGGTCGCCGTGACCATCGACAACAGTGCTCGCAGTATCCGATCCTCATCCAGGCTCACCACGGCATCCAACGCGGATGCGATTGCTTCGGTCGCACGAGCAATTTTCTCGGCACGAGTGCGGTCGATCGTCAACGATTCCGCCGGGTCGAAACGTAACTCGAATAGACGAACCAAGGAAACGGCGATGTCAGCGTTGACCAACAGGGCTCGTTCGATGTGCTCAGGCGCGAACGACGTGCCGCTCTGGCGCAGATAACGCGCATAAGCACGCAAAATCGCGACCTGCCGCCACCCGAGGCCAGCGCGGACGATGAGGGCATTGAGCGAATCTACCTCCGCTCGTCCGTGCCAGATCGCCAAGAACGCCTCTGCGAAACGTCCTCCAAGGGAGGCAGCATCGGGGATCCGATCGGAGCCCACGTTCATTCCGAAGTCATAGATCCAGACGGGATCAACATCTGAACGGCTGATTTCATAAGGTCGCTCATCGACCACGTCGACGCCAAGACTGGTCAGCACCGGCAGAACCGTCGTCAGGGAAATCGGCTCCCCGGAACGATAGATCTTCACGCGACGCTGGGTCGGCCTATCCACGAGCGGCTCATACATCAGCACATGGATCGAGACAGACTCATCGAGTTCGTCAATCGCTTGAACGTCGTGGCTTGCGATTCGCGGAGAGAAATCTTCCTTATAGGCCTCAGGGAAGGCATCGCGATATACCGGAATCAAGTCGGTGGCTCGCTGCGCCCCGAGTAGTTCGCGGACGGCTTCAGCGAAGTCATCCTCCCAACTGCGCACAGCGGCGACGATGCGTTCTTCCACATCATGTAAGTCCGGTTCACCAAGTTCCTCACCAGGCGCCGCGCGGACCACGAAGTGCAACCGGGCCAGAATCGAATCGGAAACATAGGCCGTGTGGTCGATGATCGATACAGCATAAGCATCTTGCAGGATTTCCTGAATGCGCAGACGGGTTGATGTGTTGTATCGGTCCCTGGGCAGATACACCAGACACGAGGAGTACCGACCATAGGGATCGCGTCGACAGAACAACCGTGTCTGACGCCGCTCGGCGATCTGATAGACCGCGAGCGCAGTCTCAGCCAGGTCACTGGCGGGCGTGGCGAAGATCTCATCGCGCGGATAGATCTCCAGGAAATGCTCGATCGCCTTGCCGGTGTGCGATCCAGGATCAGCATGGGCCAGATCGAGTACCTCGGCGACCCGCCCCCGCAAGACAGGTATCGACTGGACGCTTTGCGCGTGCGCAGAAGCCGAATACAAGCCCAGGAAACGCTGCTCACCGACAACTGTTCCCGTGGCGTCGAAGCGCTTCACCCCCACGTAATCCAGATAGCTGCGGCGGTGGACCGTTGAGCGGCTGTTCGCCTTCGTTAAGACCAGCGTGACCGGTTCTCGCGCAAGCGACCTGACTCTCGCTGGGAGCTTGGCGAACGCCCGCTGCGAGGGCTGATCTGAGCGAAGCACACCCAGCCCCGTTCCGGGGATGGCAGCTAACGCCTCTTCGCCTCGGTCACCTCGCAGGTCGTACTCTCGATAGCCGATGAAGGTGAAGTGATCATCAACCATCCAGTCGAGTAGATCGGCTGTCTCGGCACACATCTGCGGATCGATCCCCGGCGGGGGATCTTCCCGGAGCCTGGCGGCGATATCGAGAGCTCGCGCCTGCATCCGCGGCCAATCCTCAACAGCTTCACCCACATCGATGAGCACCCGTCGGAGTTCTGCTTCGAGCGCTACCGGGTCGTCGACACCGTGTTCGATTTCAACATGAATCCAGGACTCGGCCAGAGCATTGACCATGCCGGGCTCGTGCGTTTCAGCACCCGAACCTACGACAGGGTGATGTGCTCCAATGTCCAGAAGATGTCCGGCAGTGTCACGTTCGACCTGGATCACCGGATGAATCACCAACCGGATCGCGTATCCACCGGCGGTGAGCGCTGCTGATACCGAATCGACGAGAAACGGCATATCGTCGGTCACGATCTCCACGACAGTACGACTCAGCGACCAGCCACCATCCGTGTCAGACGGGGTATGCACGCGGACTGCGACAGTGCCGATGGGACGTTCCCGGGCCAGACTTAGGTGAGAGGCCACCGCACCGGCGAGTTGCGCAGGTGTGCGCTGCTCGATGTCAGCCGCCGCCACCTGATGGAAGTATCGGGGCAGCACCGAGATCACCAGCGGATCGACTTCCGCCTTCACCGCCCAATCCTTGGTTGCGGCCATCAGGTGAGCCACAGACGAAGACTCGGTCATCGACATGTCAGACGACCACCTAACCGGTCGAGGCAAGGGGACCGCTTGCCCCGCTATCCCAGGCTCGACGGCTCGTCTGCAGGGACGTTTGGAGTACCTGGAGTCGCCGCGAGGTCTCCATGATGTTGCCCCCCATCGAGGCAAGATCTTCCTCGCCCGGACCAAGGACGTGAACCTGGGCGCCTTGCGATTCGACCGCATCGATCTCGTCCAGGCACCGTTGGGTGACCCGCCGTCGCCACTGCCGTTCCAACCTGGTGAACAATCCATCAGGGTCATCGGTGCTGAAGGACACCATCGGAGCGACGACGAACACCTCGTCGACGGCGTCGTCGACGAGCACGTCAACGGAGGTTGCCGACCAGGCGCCACCATCGACATAGGGGCGTCCATCGATGATGACCGGCTCGAACCACCCGGGGATGGCGCACGAGGCCATGACCGCCTGTGACAACGACGCCGGAGGTGCCTGCGAGTCCCCGAACACCGTCCGTCGCCCCTCGTCATAATCCATCGCCACGATTCGAAGATCACGGTGGGGTGACCACTCGTCCATGGGAGTGATCGCATCGATGAGATGACCCACTCGGTCCAGCGACCCAGTGCCGACCGGGAGGAAAGCTGACAGGACAGCGGTCGGTGGTAGTCGAAATCCCTGGCGCAGACTGGCGCCGAGCAACTTCAGCGAACCTGGCCCGCGCAGTCGCGGCATCGACGGTCGCGGTCCACCGGTCGCCGACTCGTAGTCCCACGAATATCCCGCTAGGGGTCCCTCGGTGATGGGTTCGCCATCTTGATGAGCGCGCAGCTGCTGCGGTGTCACTCCGGCTGCCAGGAGAGCACCGATGACCGATCCGGCTGATGTCCCCACGATGACATCCATGTCGCCGACATCAACCCCGCGGACCTCTTCAAGGGCACACAGCGCCCCCACCATCCACGCAGCACCCAGCACACCACCACCGCCGAGAACTAGTGCGGTTCGCTTTGATCTGCCGGCTTGCGGCAACGACTCAGCCATCAGTCCTATTCTTCCTCGCCCGGAGCAACTTCCTCGGTTGCAACTCGCAGTCGCCGTCGACGGGATGCGCTCGTCGTATCGAGTAATTCCGATAGTGCGTCACGGATCGATTGGACGACAACATCGAGATCCGTCACAGCATCGCGATCCGCAGTGATTCCGAAGAACACCCCGCCGTCATAGGACGTGATACCGATGCTCAACGGTTGACAGGGACCCAGCGGAAGAACCGGATAGGCCGCCAGCATCCGAGCGCTGCCTGCGAACCGCGGAGTCTGCGGACCCGGCACATTCGTGACAACGAGGTGATAGGCCCGCTTGGACACACTCGATCCAACGCGAGCGCCCAGGGCATGCATCGTGGGCGGGGCGAATCCGACGAGTTCGACGAATGACCGGGCTCCATAGACGTGGCTTTCCGCACCATGGCGAGCCATCTCGAAAGCGATGCGCTGCAACCGGATCACCGGATCGGGTTCGCCAACCGGAAGGTCGAGGAGGACCGCGGAGACCAAACTCGCACGCGGATCATCAGCAGCCACACTCACGGGGACCACAGCACGGACAACCGTATCGGAGGCGATGGATACTCCTCGGGAGAACAACCATGAGCGTAATGCGCCGGTCACCACGGCCAAAGCGACATCGGTTATCGAACCCCCCATCGTGCGGCGGATCGTCTTGAACCCCTCCAACCGCAGATCGACAGTGTCAAACCGCCTCTGCGCGCCTACGTCGACCGCCAGCGGTGGCAGGGAATCAGGCCGAGCGACATCGACCAGCGTGGATGCGACATCACCTACCGAACGTGCCACATTCGCGATGCCCTCACTCAACCGCCCCAGCAGACCGCGCGGCGACCGGAGCGAGTCACCGACGGCACCGGCCAGCAACTCCGCCGAACTGGGATCGGGCGACGGCTGCCACGTCGTGGTCGGTACCGAAGCCGTTTCCTGGGACTCATCGAGGATGACCTCGGCGATATCGATCGCCGACAACCCGTTGACCATGGCCTGATGCGTCTTAGTCAGCAACGCGAATCGTCGCCCCTCGATGCCCTCGACCAGGTACACCTCCCACAATGGTCGACGCCGATCCAAGGGACGGCTGATGATGCGCGACACCAGATCGTAAAGCTGGTCGATCGAACCGGGCGCTGGCAGAGCCGAACGGCGGACATGGAAACTCACGTCGAAGGTGGGGTCATCAACCCATACAGGGGCTGCCAACCCGCCCGGCACCTCGCGCACTCGTTGGCGATAGCGCGGCAGGAAGGAGATCCGCTGCGAGATCAGCCGGACCAGACGTTCGTGGTCCATCGCTCCCGGGGATTCGCTGAACAGCACCAGACTGCCGACGTGCATCGGGGTCGTCGGGCCTTCCAGATACAGGAAGGATGCGTCCATCGCGGACAGCCGGTCTGCCACCTGCCCATCGTGCCACGCCGACGCCACGGACCGAGGACTATCGAGGCGTTCGCTGTCGATCGATCAGGTCAGGTCAGCATCCAGAAGGGCCGAAAGCTCAGCCAGCGTCGTCTCGTACTCCACGTGCAAGATCCCCGGCATGCCCAGACTCGCTCCAGCACGGATGTTGTGCTCCAGATCATCGATGAAAACGCATTCATCGGGTGCCAGGCCCATGAGTTCGAAGGTGTGGCGGAAGATGCGCTCCTCGGGCTTGCGCATTCCCACATCGCCGCTGATCACCGTGACGTCGAACATGCCATCCCACAGGTGCTCGGGATAGTGGTTGCCCCACGAATTCGACAGCAGCGCGGTCGCCAATCCCCGATCTCGCACTCTACGGACTAACCCGGTCATGTCATGGGCATGTTCGAAATGCACGAACATGCGTTGCAGCAGGCCAGCTGACTCGACCACGACACCGACCCTGGCGGACAATTCCTCGGCGAGCCGCTCCTCGAAATGAGGGACCTCCAATTCGCCGCGTTCGAGCGCATGGACGGGATTGAGTCGAGCCTCGATGGCTCCCTCGTCACCGAGCCACAGGCGCATCACTTCGGAATACGCTGTGAGGTCGATCCCGTCAGCATCCGCCCAGCGGCGCACCGCATCTCGCATGTTCCCGGTGAGAACGCCGCCCCAGTCGATGATGAGCCCGCGATACGGCGAATCTGTCACACCTTCACATTAACGAGCCGGTACCTTCGTGGCCACCGCCCCCCCGGACGGTGGTGGCGTACCCTGAACTTTCGTGGAATCAGGCGAGGAGGTGGGCGTCGCCACGGGGAGGCTCTTTCGCTCGTTGCATTCCGACGGCCAAACGGCTCCCGATGCGATCGTGGCCTTGGACCTCGACGACGTCATCCGCCTGCGCACCGTGAGCCTGTCCCTGCAGGTGCCCCCTGATGCTTCAGCAGGCACCGCTGCCAGTGCCGCACCCGAGACCGATCCGGACTTCGCCCACCTGTTCGCCGACCCCATCGCCGCTGAGGCAGTTATGGAAGGGGAGCTCGCCGACGATGATGGCGCCTTCGGTGGCAGTGACACCGGTGAGCGGTTCTTCGCCCATCACGACAGGAACAACGGGGATGATGCTGGGGAGTACTTCGTCGACGACGACGAGTTCGATGGAGACCATCCGGTGACCGATCGGTCACCGG